>CAYSVE010000823.1:0-2587 GCA_964434365.1 uncultured Anaerolineaceae bacterium
GGACGAAATCCTCGCGGACGCGTGGGCCATCGGCCTGGAGAACGGCGGCCTGTTCGGCCTGGGTTCTTACATCGGTTTGGGGCTACTGTTCGTCGCGGCGGGCTTCACAGCCTTTTACATGTGGCGGCAGATGGAACTCGTGTTCTTCGGTAGCCCGCGCCACGAGGCCGTACAGCACGTGCCCGAGAGTGTGCCCGCAATGACGATTCCGCTGGTGGTACTGGCGTTCTTCAGCCTGTTCATCGGCTTTATGAACACCCCGGAAGGCGTGTTCGGCCTGGCGCGCATCTTCGGGGCACACCGCTTTACCGACTGGCTCATCGTGAGTGTTACCCATGCCCATGTGAGCACGTTTAGCGCGCTCATCGCCCTCGCGGCGACTGCCCTCGGCTTAGGCGCGATCTTCCTGGCGCGCAACATCTACGGCCAGGATAAGGGCGTGGTCGACGGCGAGAAGGACGTGCTGGAAGCCAACCCGCAGACTGCGCCGATCTTCGCGATGGCCAACGCGCGCCTATACTGGGACGAAATCTACGACACCGTGTTCATCACGCCGTTTAAGCGCGCGGGCAACTTCTTTGCCGACACGCTCGACTGGAAGATTTTGCACGACGGCTTCCACGATGCAGTGCTGGTGCGCGGCTTCAAAGGCATCGGCAACATCCTCAGCAACCCGGTAGACCGCGGCATCATCGATGCCGCTGTGAACGGCGTCGGTTGGCTGGTGCAGTGGTTTAGCCAGCGCATCCGTGGCCTGCAAACCGGCTACGTGCGCACCTACGCCATCGTGCTGTTTAGTGGCGTTGTACTTGTTCTCATCATTCTGCTCATCCCGCTCATCGCCAACGGCGGCTAGGAGATTAACCAAGAATGCTAACCACGATTACCCTCTTTTTACCGATGGTCGGGCTGACCATCCTGCTCTTCATGAACGAAGAAACGCAGGCAGCCGCCATCCGCTGGACGTGCTTCGGCTTTAGCTTTGCGACGTTCATCTTCTCGCTGGTGATGTGGGCCTCCTTCGACGGCTCCAACCCAGAACTGCAATTGGTGCACGAGTGGGCCTTCTTGCCGCAGTACGGCATCAACTACTACGTCGGTGTCGATGGCCTCAGCATGCTCATGATCCTGCTGACGACCTTCATCATGCCGCTGGCGATTCTGTTCTCGTTCCGCATGAGTGTGTTGCAGGAGCGTGGCCGCGAGAAGCTGTATTACATCTTCATGTTGCTAGAGACGTGGGCGATGCTCGGCGTCTTCATGATCCACGACCTGTTTATTTACTACATCTTCTGGGAAGTCACCCTCGTGCCGATGTACTTCCTCGTGGGCATCTGGGGTGCCGAAGAACGTCGTTACGCGGCCATCAAGTTCTTCCTATACACGATGGCTGGCTCGTTGCTGCTGCTGCTGGCGATTCTCTACGTCGGCAACGCGGCGGGGACGTTCACGCTGCCGGGGCCGGAGGGTATCCTCGCGCAACTGGATAGCGGCGCGCTGGTATGGCCGTTCGGTGGCTTCTTCAGCGCAGAGTCGCTGCTGTTCCTGGGCTTCTTCGTCGCCTTCGCCATCAAAGTGCCCATCTTCCCCTTTCACAGTTGGCTGCCCGATGCCCATGTGCAAGCGCCGACCGCCGGTTCTGTCATCCTGGCTGGTGTGATGCTCAAGCTGGGTACCTACAGCCTCGCTCGCTTCAACCTGGAACTGTTCCCGAATGCGAGCGTCATCTGGGCACCAACGATTGCCGTACTAGCGATCATCGGCATCATCTACGGCGCGTGGGTCAGCTATGCCCAAACCGACGTGAAGAAGCTCGTCGCCTACTCGTCGATTAGCCACCTTGGCTTCGTGGTGCTGGGTATCTTCGCCCTCAACCAGGCAGGCATCGAAGGTAGCGTGTTGCAGGGCGTGAACCACGGCATTTCCACGGGCGGCTTGTTCCTCCTCGTGGGTATGCTCTACGAGCGACGCCACACCAAGGCGATGGAGGCTTACGGCGGCATCTGGAAGGCGATGCCGGTGTTCGGTGGCATCAGCCTGGTGGTTGTGCTCAGCAGTATGGGTTTGCCGGGCCTCAACGGCTTCGTGGGCGAGTTCACGATTTTGTTGGGCAGCTACGGTAGCGAGGTACTGGGCGCGGTCTTCACCCTGTTTGCGACCATCGGTGTCATCCTCGCCGCGATTTACATGCTCCACATGTTCCAGAACGTGTACCTCGGCGACATCGACAAGGAAGAAAACCGCAACCTGCCGCAGCTACACTGGCAGGAAATCGCCGTGCTCGTGCCGATCCTCATCGCGATCTTCGTCATCGGTTTGCGCCCTGCGCCCTTCTTCTCCACGATGGACGGCAAGGTCGATGAGATGGTGAACACGCGCATCCAAACCGCGCTCGACGCGGCTGAGGCGGCACGCTCGGCGGACGGCGAGGTCGCGCTGAGCCTCGAGGGCGAATAATGCAGGCGATACCGACCTTAGCCGAACTCAATTTGGCAGCCACCCTACCGGCACTTATCGTGTCGGTGGGGATGTGCCTGCTGCTGTTGATCGACCTGTGGATACCGGAAGATCGCAAGAGCGTGACGGC
>CAYSVE010000824.1:0-2585 GCA_964434365.1 uncultured Anaerolineaceae bacterium
CATCCCACGACGGAATCGCCGCCGCGACAAAGCTAATCATCAGCCCGGCAGCAGCACCCTTCAGCAGCGTAAACGGGCTCACCGTAACGCGGTTCACATTCACCGTAAAGTAGAGGTCGCTCACCGTTTGGCTGACGAGGCCCACCGCGCCGCGCCCGAAAATCACGCCAAGGCCGAGGCCAATCGTCGTGCCGATGGCGGCCAGCAACAGGGCCTCGCTGAGCACCAGGCCGAATATCTGCCGTTGTGTGGTGCCGAGTGCGCGCATCGTGCCAAGGACCGGGCGGCGCTGCACTACGTTGAAGGTCACCGTGTTGTAAATGAGGAATGCCCCCACCACCAGCGCAAGCAGGCTGAGGGCCTGTAAGTTCAGTTCGAAGGCGGCGGTCATCTGCGCGAGAGTGTTATCCTCGCTGTTGACCTCGCTGAGCACGACATTGGACGGCAAAATCGCCTCGATCGGTGCGGTGTCGTAGCCTTCCGGCAAAATGAGGTCGATGCGATCGATGTCGGTGCCGCGCTCGAAGAGGCTTTGCGCGGTGGCGATGTCCATCAGCACAAGGTCTTCGAGCGCGGCGGCGCTGGTGTCGTTGCCTGCACGCAGCAAACCAACGATCGTCAGGTCGACAGGCGTCGCGGCGGGTTGCAACGTAATTGTATCGCCGACCTGCTTGTCGAAGCGTTCGGCGAGGCTATCGCTGATGAGGACGGCGTTCGGCTGGGCGATGAAGGCATTGAGCGCGTCGAAGCTGTCTGCGCCCTCTTCGTCTGCCTCCACACTGTTGAAGAAGCCTCGGAACGGCCCCTCCGCAAAAACATCGATGCCCAGAACCCGGAGGGGTTGCCCGCCAAGGTCGAGGGCGCGCGCGTAATCTTCCACCGCCGGTGCCACTTCGCGCAGGCCCAACTCGGTGCGGAGTTGGGTGTAGATGTCGGTTGGCAGGCCGCCGCTACCAGCGGTGAGTTGGTGGGTGGCCTGCCCGGTAACGGTGGCCGCGCTCAGTTCGAAGGCGCGGCTGGCGGAGCTATTGGCGATGTCGATGGCGATAACCATGGCCACCCCTAACGCCACCCCCAGCACAAATAGGACACTCTGCAACAGCCGGCGGCTGGTGTAGCGCCGGGCGAGGCGTAGTATGACAGTCATGCTCCTCCTGATGAAAAAGGGCAGACTATGGCTTGTCTACCCCGACAAGGTCTTCGGTTTCCAGTTCGTCGCTTTCGAGGGCATGCCCCAAACGGCGCAGGGCCTCGCGAGCGGCGTTGCGTGCCCGGTCGTTGAGGTGGGTGTCCACCATCGCGACGAGCGGTTCGATAGCGCGCGCATCGCCGATACGGCCAAGGGCCTCGGCGGCGTGCAAGGGCGTTTGATAGCCGGGTGCGTCCAGCGCGTCGATCAAATCATCGACGGCGCGCTGGTCCTTCAGTTTGCCCAACATAAGGGCGGCGCGGCCCCGCACGATCAGGTCTTCGTTGTCGTTGCGTACAGCCTGCATGAGCGCGCGCACGGCTTCGTCCCCGCCGATCATACCGAGCTTGTATACCGCCGTTCGGCGGCGGGTCTTGTCGAAGTCACGGAGATCGGCTAGAAGTTGGCGTACATCGGAGTCGGGATTCGCCATGAGCGAAGTGCCTTTCAGCCAAGGACATTCAGAGGGTGCGCCTCGGCCTTTTGTAGGCCGACGGACAGCCCTAAATTTATTCTAGTGACTATCTGACGCCGTGACTACTATAAAATGTGTATGATTACCGGAAGGTTTTCATACGATTTTTACATTGTTTATGCGCTTTAGGCCGTTGCAGCTACCGATTGCCCCCGGCGGTAGGCATCGATCGCTGTTTGGGCGTCTTGCAGGGTGTTTGCCACTGCAAGCTGGCTGCCCATGCCCTGGTACAACGTCAACATCGTCGACAACGAGTTGCGGATGATCGGGTTGCTTGTCACGATCACCACGAGGCCCGGTTCCTTGCCAGTGCTCGATTTGTGTTCGTCGGAGCGATTTGCGGCACGGTCGAAGGCGCGATTGATCGACAGACCGAGTAAATTCGGCAGGGCGCTCTTCGAGAGGTCGACGATGACATCCATGTCGTGGTCGTAGCGCTGGGCGACATCGACACCCGCGTCGAGAGCTTCGAGCAAGTCATCGATACTCCAGTGCCCTTCAAATTCGTACTTCAGTACGGTTTTGTCTTCGCGACCCCAGTTGATCGTAATCATCGTTAGCCCTGCTCTTGATTCATCCTCTATGCGTTAAGAGTAACCATAGCACCCTCGCCATAGAGCCACATAAACCTAACGTGAGGGTGCGCTCAGTTAGGCGAAGGCCGGGGCTTTGGCCTCGGCTGCTTCCATTGTAAACACCAGTTTGCCCTCTGGGCTAATGCGGCATACCCGGTTCGCAAGCGGCACGATTTCTGGGCTGTGGGTCGCCATCACCGAGTTCTGCCAGCGTTTCTTCCAGGCTCGGCTTGACCTGCTCCACGGACCATTCCACATGCTCTAATTGCGGGTCAGGGTTACGGGCAAGCTGCCGTGCTGCAAAGAACTCCTGTAAGAGTTGATGGTAGAAGGTGATTTCGTACTG
>CAYSVE010000825.1:0-2579 GCA_964434365.1 uncultured Anaerolineaceae bacterium
GGATGTGTTGCCGTGCCGATCGTGTGCGTCGGGGTGGTGCCCACGGCGATCTGATATTAGTCGGTAGTGGGGGGGGCAGCCAGCGCACGCGGCGAGTCGACGGCGTGGAGCGACAGGACGAGCAGAACCAGGTAGACCAGGCAGTGGCGCACGCGCATGGTAAACTCCCGCACAGTAAGTATCACATCGGTGCTATTGTAACTTTACAGCTATGAAAATGGCAAAAAACACGACACCAGAATATATCGATTGCGCAGATGCGGGGCTAAGCCCCGCCCCGATACCGGGGCAGGTGCCGCGTTTCGAAATCGGCAGCGAAGTAGCCCTTGAAGTAGCGGTGCTTGAACGTCATGCCGCCGCCAAGGCTTAGATTTGATGCAATCGAGCTGCGCGCAAACCCCACTTGTCGCAAACTGGGAAAACCTCCCGGTGCAAATAGGGGCGTGCCCCCATGACATCGGGAAGGCCCCTCCCGTACAGTCGAATGAGAGCGTAACCCACGCTCACGACCGATGGATATGTTTGTATGGAGGGATGGAATCACCATGTTCAACCTAGCGAAAGTACGTATCGTCATGAGCAGCGTATTGCTGGTGTTCGCGCTGGCATTTGCGAGCACCGCCGCCGCCCAAACCACCACCTTCGAAGATGCCGATGGCCTGTTCAGCCTCAGCTACCCGTCGGAGCTGGTCGTCATCCCCGACCTGGCCGCCGAATTCGGCATGCCCCTGCCGAGCGTCGCCTTCACCGATAGCCAGCAGACGAGCGATATGTCCGGCGCTGCACAGGTGTTGGAGCCGGGCGCGTGGGGCATCGGCGTGTTGTTCATTCCGGGGGGCTTCTTCGAAGAGATGGGCATGCCCGCCGAGGCCACATTGATGGACCGCGCAATCGCCTTTACGTCGCCAGGGCCGGACGATGCCGAGGGCACCGTCGTGGCCGGTTCCACCGAAATCACACTCGACGACGGTACGCCTGCCGTGCAAATCGACGGGCAGGGTGAAACCGAGGACAACCTCGTGGTCTTCTACGAGGTGACCGACGATGTATATGCCCTGGTGCCGCTGCTGAGCGCGGTCGATGGCCGCACCGACGAGATGATCGACAAGTGGTGGGCGACGGTCAACAGCATCGAGTACACGGCCTCCGCCGATGACACGATGGCCGTCGTGGGCCGCATGATGTCCGAAATCGATATGGGCATGAACCTCGACCTGCTGCGCTACGAGGACGAGGCCGGGTTGTTCAGCCTCAACTACGTGGCCGAACTGGCACCGTACCCGGGCATCTTCGGCGAGCCGCCCGATATGCCCTTCCCGTACATCGCCTTCGGTAACTCCGATGAAACTGTCGATGCGTCGCTGGTGTATGAGCCGCTGCCCGAGGGCGGTTGGGGCATCGCGGTGATCTTCCTGCCGAAGGCCATGTTCGCCGAGATGGGCGTCGCCGCCGATGCGCCGATTACCGCCTACGGCGATGCGTGGATGGCCGCCGAACTGAGCACCGACGATGCCGCCGAGGTGGGCATCACCGAGGTGCCGACCACGGACCTCATCACGCTGTCGAATGGCGTCGAAGCCGCGCAGGTCGATGTCCTCGCGGACACCGAGCACAACCGTGTGGTGATGTACGAAGTAACCGACGGCGTGATCGTGCTCTCCGCGCTGCTTACGGCAGTCGATGGCCGTACCGAGGCCCTCGAAGATGCGTGGCTGACCACCGTCGAGAGCATCACCTTCGATGGCACCGCCGAGGACATCATGGCCGCGATGGGCGGCGAGTAAGAACCGCCTATTGCTCAACCAGTCGGTCGCTACGCAAAACACCCGCTGCGTAGCGACCTTCCTCACTCTTACGATGTGGCCGCCCTGAATTCGTGCTATGCTTTGCCTAACTTATTGAGACCAACCATGACTACCCTTGCGCCCCCCACCAACACAGTGCCAGCAATCCCGCCACAGTGGCGCCCGCAAATGCGCTTCCTCGGCGCGGCGTTTTTGCTGCTACTGGGCGCGCTGTTCGTCCTGTCGTTGCCCACGCGCTACCTCGAACTGACGCAGGTGTGCACCGAAGAGATTTGCCCGGTGTTGTGGCTCACCCCCGCCGACGCAGCCGCCCTCGACGAGATGGGCATGTCGCGCGCGTTTTATGCGGGGTACCAAACCGGCATCGAAGTGATTGCGGTGGGGTTGTGTGCGGTGCTGTGCCTGTTCATCTTCTATTATCACTCGCACACATGGATGGGCCTGCTCACGGCGGTTGTGGTCCTCGCTGCGCCGATTTTCGTACTGAACTCGGTGTGGACGTTCATCCAGGCCAACCAGCAATACGCAATTGCCATCGAAATGATTCAAGACCTGACGCTTATCGCGATGTTTGGGTTTATGCACGTTTTCCCATCCGGCGAGTTTGCGCCGCGCTGGTCTCGGTGGAACCTGCTGCTGCTGAGTGGGTGGGTGGCTATCACGTTCGTGCACATCGGCGACCCGACAGAACTATACTCGCGCGAACTGTATGCATTTGGGTATGCGATATTGGGCCTGCTGGGTGCGGTGCTATTGGGGCTAATTTTCTATCGC
>CAYSVE010000826.1:0-2573 GCA_964434365.1 uncultured Anaerolineaceae bacterium
GTGTTCTTCTCCACGCACAGCTTTATGGGCGACGACGCTGGTGAGGAAATGGCGGCGTTCATCGATGCCTTCGAGGCTGAGTTTGGCAACCCGCCGGACAACTCCTTTATCGCCTTGGGCTACGACACCATGCAGATTATCGCGGCGGCCGTCGAAGAAGCTGGTTCCACCGATGGTGATGCGGTGGCCGAGGCCATGCGCACGCTCGACTTCGATCTGCTGAGCGGTGAACTGAGCTGGGGCGATGTCGACGGCGGTCACGAGACAGTGAAGGAAGTCTTCATGATCGAGCTTCAGGGTGGGGTGCCCTCCCTCATCGACATCTTCGTGCCAGAAATTGTGCCAGAACCGTCGTAGGCCCTAATCAATCGCATTTGCATCTGGGAGGAGGCCGTGCGCCTTCTCCCTGTTTACCGAAAGGACCGACGATGAGCCAGCTACTCGTCGACCAAATTGTGATGCACTTTGGCGCACTAAAGGCCGTCGACAGTGTAAGCCTTGCGCTCCAACGTGGTGAAATCCTCGGCCTTATTGGCCCGAATGGCTCCGGCAAAACAACGACTGTCAACATCATGACGGGCTTCCTCACACCCACCGCAGGTCGTGTGCTAGTCGATGACACTGAGGTCACGGGTTGGCCACCGGAGCGTATCGCGTCGGTGAAAGTGCGCCGTACTTTCCAAACCATACGCCTGTTCAAAGCGCTTACAGTGCTAGAAAACGTTGCTGTCGCCGCCGTAAGTGCCGGTGAGACCATGAGCCGCGCCCGTAACAATGCGCTGGATATTCTGCGGCGGTTGGGTATTGGCTGGCTGGCACAAACTCGGGCCGGGGCATTGCCCTATGGGCAGGAACGACGCGTAGAAATTGCCCGCGCCCTCGTCACGCATCCGAACTACTTATTGCTCGATGAACCCGCTGCGGGCCTCAACGAAAACGAGAGCGATGACTTGTTGACCACCCTGCCCGCCATCACACGAGATTTTGGCTGCGGCCTGCTCATCATCGACCACGACATGCGCCTTATCATGCGCCTGTGTGACCGGCTGCACGTTCTCAACTACGGTAAAACCATCGGTGAGGGCACCCCAGACGTTGTGCGGAAGACACCGGCAGTTGTTACAGCCTACCTTGGCGGAGAGCACGCATGAGCCTGCTAACCGTCGAAGACCTGCACGTCGCTTATGGGTCTATCAAGGCCTTGCACGGTATTTCCATCGATGTGCAACCCGGCGAAGTCGTTGCGCTGGTGGGCACAAACGGCGCGGGGAAATCCACGCTGCTGAACACAATCACCGGTATTTTTCGGCCCTCCAACGGGCGTGTCACGTTCCACGGGAACGACATTACCGGTGCAATACCCGAACGAATCGTGCGCCTCGGTATCGCACTGGTGCCAGAGCAGCGCCGCATTTTTCAGTCGCTGTCGGTATGGGAGAACTTGCGCCTTGGGGCAATTGCCCGCCGAGATATGGACGAGATCGACACAGACATCAAACAACTGTGCGAGCGTTTTCCCATCCTTGGCGAGCGGTTACAACAACCCGGCGGTACGCTCTCTGGCGGCGAGCAGCAACAGCTCGCTATCGCCCGCGCGCTGATGTCTCGGCCCTCACTTCTGATGCTCGACGAACCCTCGCTGGGCCTCGCGCCAATTCTTGTCGAGGAGATTTTCCAACTCGTGGAAGGATTGCGCGAAACGGGTGTGACGATCCTTATCGTGGAGCAGAACGTGCGTCGCACGCTGCAAATGGCCGACCGGGCGTATCTCATCAACACCGGGCGCATCGAGGTCGGCGGCACCGCCAGCGAAATGCTGGAAAAGGTCGACATCGAAAGCGCGTTGCTGGGAGATTGACGGTGGATATTTGGGGTTTTCTGCAATTTCTCATCAGTGGCCTTGCCCTTGGCGGCCTATATGCCCTGATGGCGCTGGGCCTCGCGCTGGTGTATGGCATCCTTAAGCTAGTGAACTTTGCCTACGGCGAAATCGTCGTTGTGGGTGGCTACACACTCGTCGTCGTGACCGGCGGCTTCATCCCCTGGCTTATTGCAGCGATATTGTGCCTGTTGGTCGCTGCCGCAGCTAGCATGGCACTGGAACAGGTGGCTTTCCGCCCGGTACGGCGGGCCTCGGCGAATACGATGCTCATCACCTCTATTGCGGCGAGCGCGTTCATTCAGAATGCGGTGCGGCTGTTCATCTCGCCGAGGCCGCAGGCAGTGCCCCTGCCGTCTTTTTTCACTCGATCGTTGACCTTTGGGGATGTGTTCGTCTCGCAGCGCGATATTCTTAGCCTGTTTGTGAGTATCGCTGTCCTTGTGATCCTCACATTATTTCTTCAGCGCACGACATTGGGTATCGCACTGCGTGCCGCAGCCGATGACTTCACGATGGCGCGTGTGCTCGGCGTCCGTGCGAATTGGGTCATCGCCACGGCTTTTGCGATCAGTGGCTTTTTGGCGGGCATCGTGGCGTTATTCTGGGTGGCCCGTGTCGGCACCGTCACGCCAGAGATCGGCCTGACGCCAGTGCTCATCGCATTCGTTGCCATCGTCATCGGCGGCCCGGG
>CAYSVE010000827.1:0-2569 GCA_964434365.1 uncultured Anaerolineaceae bacterium
AACCGACCATCAACAGTCAGCGATAAGTTCAAGACAGCATCAAGAGGCCCCGTAAGCGTTAGCACTTCTTGATTTGTCCGCAAATCAACCACGGTTATCTCGGTATCCGTGCCGTAAATAAGCTGGTGCTTCGTAGGATGAAACTGTACACCACCAGCGTTGCCATTGGTGTTGATTTCTTCTAGCAGTTCACCAGAGTCTTATCCCACACAAATATGCCAAAGTTGCCGAACGCGGCCGCAACGAGAGTCCCGTCAGGGCTGATCGCCGCACGTTGTAATGCCCCGACGGTATCCGAGGTCGGCTGAAACTGTTGCAGGAGTTCACCAGTTTGTGCATCGAAAAGCACAGTCTCACCAGAACGTGAACCAATCAAAATACTGCTGTTGTCGGCGTTATATTCAATGCTTTCGACAATCAGATTTGTATCAAATTCAAGGACTCTGTTCCCGGTTTCAACCTCAATCACCACTAGCTGTGACTGCTCACCCCATCCACCGGAAACCAGCAACCTCCCATCTGAACTGTAGTCACTTCTTATAGACTCCTAACCAGCCTCGAAGATAGTTTCCCCTGTAACATTACCAGTCTGTGTATCCACATGCAGCAGCCCGTTGAATAGCGTAGCCGTTATGGTTCGCCCATCTGGTGAGAAATCTAAGTCGCGTATATTGAATGTTACCTCCGAGTCTTCCAATCCGTCCCCGGTTGTTGGTTCAGCAAGTGTTGACTGTCGCCAGATAACTGCACCGGTTTCTACGCTCCACACCACAAGTTCATCCGGTACGCCGGTTCCCGCAATCATCGAACCGTCAGGACTAATTGCAACCTCAGATCCCTGACCAACGAGTTGATGAACCATTCCCGGTGCATATGCTGCTTCGCTCAACTGAGCTTGAGCCAACGCTGAATCGGGGTTGAGTTGAACCGCTTGCCATGCCAGCGCAACGGCTGTATCGGTATCGTTGTTGGCGAGCGCAGCCTGCGAACCAGCAACCAACGCGACATTCTGCGTCTCTGCCGCGTTATCGAGTGCTAATTGCCGTTGATTGAATGCAAAGATGCTCAACCTACCTGCAACAATAGCAGCAACAGCAAACACAGCAACCAAGCCACGCAGAAAATTCCGTGAGCGTCGTTCAAGTTGTGTTTCGCGCTCCTGCCGTGCCAATTCTTGCTTACGTTCCTGCTCATGCTGTTGCAAACTCCTGGAAATGAATTCACGTTCCAGAGGAGTCATTACAATGTCGGTGGCATGCTGCCATTTTTCGATCTGTTCAAGACGTGCTCCCCTTAGCAGGTAACTTGCCTCCTGATTATGTTGGTTCCATTCATCCGAAGCCCGCGCGACAGCCTGTTCCTGCCGGATGTCATCACGAGACTCGTTGAGCCATTGACGCAACCTAGCCCATTCACGCAAAATCGCCTCATGCGCCACTTCGACCGTTGGTTGGCGCGTTTCAGGATCATGGTCGAGCGACAGCAGGCAATAAGCAGAAAATTGGTCGATGATCTCTTCCATCAGGTCGGTATTATCGGTGAGTGAGAGTAACCCAGCATGGGTTGCCCGACGGCGAGTATCCTCAGCCCCTTCACCCAATGTCACCAGTCGCATGAACATTTGATGCGCCAATTCCTGTCCCTCTTCAGTCAATCCGCGGTAGACTTCGTCAGCACGATTGGCAAGCGCACCCACCGCTCCACCAATCTGCTGATACGCTTCGTTCGTCAGGATGCGTCCTTGTCGGCGGTCAAAAAGTTCAGTGAGAGCATACTGTAAGAGAGGCAATGCGCCTGCCTGATAGTTCATATGGCTCACAATCTGCTCAACCAGCCCTTGCTCAAATGTGACACCAACACGTTCCGCGGGTCCACGTACCGCACACTCCAGTCCTTTAGCACTCAGAGGCAAAACGGTTTCCATACGATTGCGAATGAGTTCACCGAACTCTGCATAATGAAGCGGTCGGTCATAATAGTCTGCTCGCAATGTAACAATAACCCGTACACGGCTACGTACATCACTGACAGCAACTCGTAACAAATCAAGAAATTGTTGGCGGGCCGGTTCTTCCTCGACCAGTGTAAAGACCTCCTCGAACTGGTCGACGACGATCACGAGTTCAGTATCGTCACCGGGCAAAATAATGTCTGCTACCCTTAACAAACCTCGTTCGTCACGTTGTAGCTGCTCGCGGAGTTGGCTGGTCTGGTTAGCTGCAACCCGTATCAAGGCCGTTTCGAGTTTGTCCAGCGGGTGCGTTCCGGGAATCATGTCCACGACAAACCATTTCTCTGACCCTGTAATCGCACCTTTCCATAACGCGGGAATCAGCCCTGCTTTGACCAGACTTGATTTCCCACTGCCAGACGGTCCAACAATGGCAAGAAAGCGATGATACGGATCATCATCGCACAGCTTGTCGACAAGTTTCGTCGTGAGATCATCACGTCCGAAGAAGTCGCGAGCATCCGTTATCTGGAAGGCGTGCAGACCCTTGTATAGATTTTCTGGCTCGGGTAGAGAAACCGATACAGGCTGAGCAGATGCAAATGGGACATCGTCCGG
>CAYSVE010000828.1:0-2564 GCA_964434365.1 uncultured Anaerolineaceae bacterium
GGTGTGGGATGCCGAGATGGCTCGTCACATCATCGGCGGTGTCTGGGTGGAGAAGGGCCTGGACGCGGCTGCAATTCGGCGCAGGGCGCTTAGCCTGCTCACCCAACCTACCGACGATACACTGACCTCCGATGAGCGCGATGTGGCGTTTTATCTACTCAGCGCACACGGGTCGCCCTGTGGTGCATTTTGTGTATCGCCACCGGTCGATGTTTCACAGGAACTCATCGATGTGACAGGCATCGCCCTATATACGGCGACTCGCCTGCAAACTGCCGACCAGGAGCACGCTACCCTCGTCGCAGAGCAGAAACAGCTTCAGCAGTTGCTCAGCACCGTCGCAGAGCAACGCCAAACCATCTCGCGATTGCTGTCGGCAGAGCGTCGGCTCTCCAACTCGCTGGAAGAAATGGTCGAAGAACGCACCGCCGAATTACAAACTGCCCACGCCAGTCTTATCCAATCGGAGAAGATGGCGGTCATCGGCAAATTGGCAAATTCCCTCGCGCACGAGTTGAACAATCCGCTACAGGCCGTACAAAGTGGTATCGGCCTTGTCATCGACGAGATTAGCCGCGCAAACTTCGCCGTCGCGCAGGAAGACTTACTCGTCATTCAGGACGAGATCGAGCGCATCGGGTCGATCTTCCGCCAGATGCTAGACTTCAACCGGCCTGCGGGGCCAGTCTACGCTGCCTTGGACCTCAACGCGGTGTGCCAGAGTACGCAGGTTCTCATGCGTAAGCGCCTCCAAGATACCGGCATGACCCTGTCGCTGGACCTTAGCGAGGCACTCCCCACCACCTGCGGCGACATCAACCAGATCAAACAAATTCTTATCAATCTGTTGCTGAATGCGCAGGAAGCCTGCCAACCCGACGGCGGTCAGATGACCATTCGAACCGGGCACAACGACGAGACCGTGTGGCTGTCGGTCACCGACGACGGACCGGGTATCGAACCGCACCACTTGAACAAGTTGTTCGAGCCGCTGTATACGACCAAAACACGCGGTCTTGGCCTCGGCCTTTCCATCTGCAAAGAGATTATCGAGCGCCACGACGGCCGTATCGACGTCGAAAGCGAGCCACACCGCGCGACGATCTTCATAATAAATTTACCGATTCGGGAGATGTGCGATGTCTAAGATATTGATTGTCGATGACGAAAAAACGATCCGCAAATTCCTGGCGCGGGTGCTGCAAAACGCCGGGCACACCGTACAAACTGCCGAAAACGGCGAATCCGCACTCAGGTGTTTGCACCACGAACAATATGACCTGCTGCTGAGCGATATTCGTATGTCGCATATCGATGGTGTGGAGCTGATGAAGCGCGCGCGTGATCTCGTCCCCGATATGGCCGTGATTCTGCTAACCGGCCACGCGACCGTGCAATCAGCCGTAGCAGCCTTGCGCCACGGCGCAACCGACTACCTGCTAAAGCCGGTTAGCAACGAAGAAATCCTGGACAAAATTTCTCAGGCCCTCGCCACACGCGCGCAGGCCAAGCAGCACGCCGTGGTAAATCACCTCGCGAAGCAAATAGGCGAGGCCGTGAGCGGTACGAAGAACAGCAGTACGCTGCAACCTTCGCTTCTGCTCCAGAGTCGCCTTGCTATAGACGCCGATGCCTACCAGGCGCATCTCGACGGCACCACACTCGACCTTACACCGACGGAGTTTCGGCTGCTGCAAACGCTTGCCAGCACACCCGGCAAAGCCTACGACTACATCGCACTCGTGGAAAACGCGTGCGGTTATCGCTGTGACCGCGCACAGGCGCGCGAGATTATCGGTACGCATGTGCGTAACCTGCGCACAAAATTCGATGCGGATTCGGGTATCAAGGTTGCCTCGGTGCGAGGCGTGGGCTACCGCTTGGTGATCGAGGCGGCGCAGGTGTAGTTGGTAATCGAGGCCGCAACGGTGCGGCCTCGGTATTTGACAATTTCGGACTAAACCTCGTATTTGACGTCGACGCGACGGCCACTTTGTGCGGATTCAGAAATCGCATCGCAGATGACCGCATTCCGATAGCCATCGAGGAACGTTGCACCAAGTGGGTCAACCGGCTTATCGTTAACGATCGCGTCGAAGAAGTGGTTGAACTCGTGCACGAAGGTATGCTCCCAGCCAATGATATGCCCTTGCGGCCACCAGTTCTCCCAGTACGGGTGATGTGGCTCGCTCACCAGCACATTGTGGAAGCCGTGCGTTGTATTCGGCTCGTCACCCTGCCAAAACACGTTCAACTCGTTGAGGCGCTCAAGGTTGAACTGAATGGAACCGTTCTCGCCATTGATCTCGAACGAATTGAAGTTCTTGCGGCCCTTCGCGAAGCGCGTCGCCTCGACGGTGCCGAGTGCGCCATTTTCGAACATGAGCGTCGCTACGAACCCATCGTCCACATCCGATGGAATCATCCCACCCGAACCGTCAGGCCGTTCGGTGATCCACGTTTGCATCATCGAGGAGACCGCCGCCGGTTCACCGACGAGGTAACGCGCGAGGTCGATGATGTGTGAGCCGAGGTCGCCCAGCGAGCCACTCCCGGCGGGTTCC
>CAYSVE010000829.1:0-2562 GCA_964434365.1 uncultured Anaerolineaceae bacterium
CGCCCTCAGTGCCCGTGAGGTGCTGCACATGGCGACGATAGGCGGCGCCCAAGCCCTAGGCATGGCCGACGACATCGGCTCGTTGGAAGTGGGCAAAAGGGCCGATCTCATTTTGCTGGATATGGGCGGCACGGGTTTTGCGCCCCACCCCACGAACGATCCGTACACGACGCTCGTCTACAGTGTTAATGGCCAACATGTCACCGATACGATGGTGGACGGACAGTGGTTGCTGCGCGATCGTCGCTGGCAAACGGTGGACTACCCTGCCGCCGTCGCACAGCAAAATGCCGATGTTGTGCGGCTGCTCGATCTGCGTGAAAAGGCATCTGAACCTTCTTGACCCATTATCAAAACGTATGCTACCCTGGAGACATGAAAAAGACCAATCCAACTCAAAAGCAGATATTGGCGGCCTACGATAGCGAAGGCGTATATGTGTACCAGGCATTCAAGCCGAGCATCGTAGCGGCAGCACTGGAAAAAGGCACTTTTGGAGCGGGCTTCTCGCTGAGCCGGATGACGTGGATTAAGCCGAGCTTCGGGTGGATGCTGCATCGCAGCGGGTGCGCGACTAAGACGCGGCAGGAGGCCATCCTCAAGATCAAAATCACGCACGAGGGATTTCTGAGGGCACTGCGGTGGGCCGTCCTCACGACCTATAATCCACACGTGTACGCTAACGAAACCGCCTGGCGCGATGCCCTCCACGGATCGCCCGTTCGGGTACAGTGGGACCCGGATCGTTCGTTGAAGGGTGGCAAGCTCGACCGGCGCGCGATTCAAATCGGCATGCGCGGGCCAGCCGTCCATGCCTATGTCGACGAGTGGATCATCGGCCTGGAAGATGTGACGCCGCTTGCGCACCAAATCCGCGACTTGCGCCAGCAAAAACGCCCCCTCGATGCTGTCATCGTACCTGAGGAGCGGGTTTACGCCATCACCGATTCGAGCATTCTCACCCGCCTGGAAATGGAAAACCCCACCTAAGCGGTGGGGCCTGGGTTAGCGTATCCTGCCTGGGGTTAGCGCGCCTGGGTGGAAAATTCTAGCTCCACTTTGCCCACGCCGATGATGTCATGCTCTTTGAGCAGGCGTTGTTTTCCGTGGTCCACAGCTACCCCGTTTACGAACACCGGGCGTTGATCCTTCATGCCTTCCACGCCGTACCCGCCAGACATCTGGACAATTTGCGCATGCGGGCGTGATACCGTTCGACCCTCGCGAAAGTCACTCAGGTCTACGGCGAGGTCCTGCGTGCTCGATGGATCGCTCATCTTCGTCCGCCCGATGATTGCGGGCATCTGCTCCAACACGAAAGTCGTGCTGGTCTCCACTTCTCGCAATACAGCGACGCGTTGCTGCGCGCTCTGCGTCTGCTGTACGGCTGGCATCACCTCGGAGATAGGCCGCACGGCCTCGTAGTAGCCCATCGTGATGACATCATCCTCCCGAACGCCGATCTCGGTGATGCGCGCTTCGGGGTCGAGGTGCATATTGCGCAATATCAACACGTATTTGCGATTGAGGTCGAGTTCCTGCGCGAACTCCTTCAGGATATCCTCAGTGAATTGTTCGACGGTGAGGTCCTTGCGGACCAATACCCGTTGCGGCACATCGAAGATATCCACCTTGAACATCACATGTGTGTTCTGCAATGGATTCGCCATCGCTAATCACTCCCTTCCGGTGTGGTTTCCTCTTCCTCGATAAGCCCACGCATTTTCGCCATTTCGATGACGTTCTCCGGCGGCACATTGATGAGTGTTTCGATCATGCTCTCCGGCAAGCCACTGGACTTGTAGATTTCGCCGATTTGAGCACGGAACTCTTCGATCTGCTCGTTGGAGTAAGCGTCAGCGGGGTTCGGCTCTGGCTCGGTTTGGCGCGCACGCGACGGCGCAGGTGTGGCCTGCGTCTGTCGCCGCGTCGATGTCGTGGAGCGACCGTTCGTCTTTTGCGGTTGTGCCTCAGCTTCGTCACCCTCTTCGCGCTCTGGCATGGGGATCCACGTGGCAGGGTTCGCCGACGCATGTTTGTCGATCACCGCGTCGATCCAACGATCGAGCGCCGTTTCGACGGCCTCATCCTGCCCGTAGGGCGATGCAACCTGCATCATGCCCGTCTTACCGCTGCGCACGATAAAGCCGCGCCCTAGCGGCAGTTCACCCTCGCGCAAGCTGCGCGGAATTTTGCCGTTTAGCGGTGGACTTTCCACGCTAGCGGAGTCCATCGCGAGGGCATAGCGCGTCATCGTCACACGCTTGAGGAACTCATCCGGCGAGCGCATGCCGAGCGGGGTGCCGCACACCACGAAGTGAATCGGCGGGCGGCCTGGCCGCGTCCGCGATAGGCTCGCCATCGCCGAAAGGTCGGGCTTCAGTTCCTTGAAGTCGTCGTAGTTGTCGATGAATACGAAGATTTCGCGGGGCTTCATCGCATCGGGCGAAATCTCTTGATACTCGTACAGTAAGTGGTTGAGGACATCTTCCAATTCCTCGGGTTCCACCGCCACATCGAGTGTATGCGGTAGGGCGGCAAAGGTGTGCTTGCCACCCATGT
>CAYSVE010000830.1:0-2555 GCA_964434365.1 uncultured Anaerolineaceae bacterium
GGTGAAAGCTGTGGCTACTGCTGCATGTGATAGCTACTCCTCTGGTATGAACGTATCGTTGCGGGCATCCTCTATCCAGTTTTTGAAGATGTCACGAAGTTCTTTGGTAAATTTTCGCTTTGCAATCTTCTGTTCCAGGTAGGGGATGGCTTTGTCGGGATCGCAAATGAGTAAATTTTCGACCACATAGCGTACGTCCCAGTCGTTTTTCACGATCTCCAGATGAGCCAAAATGCAATCGTACGCTCTGGCATTCTTGCGCCCAATATCCGACAGCAGCCCAATTGTAGTTACCGTCGCTAGATAGTTCGCGCGCCCTTCGATGTAATCCACCAATGGGTCTACAGCGGGGTCACCGATTGCGCGCACCCCGTCCCACACAATTTCCATGAGGTAATCATCATAGGTATCGGCATCCTGGTCGTCGCCCAGGGCGATTATCCGTGGTAGTTCGTCCATCACCTTCCAATGGAGCAGCAACCCTGCGGCGTGGGCCGGGCCAAGCCCATTGCCAAAGCCCTCGTAGTCGTACAATTCATCGGCATCGAGGATTTGCTTGCAATACGCGATAACGTCCTCACGCTGTTCAGCCAACTTGCGGTCCATCAGTTTGAGGTTGAGCGACTTACCGAAAATAAGCCAGGTCGCACTATGAAGAGGATGCGCGTCATCCTTTGCGGCGATGCGCCACACCGGTTGGTCGGTCATCATATGCTAAGTTCCATACTTTGCCTAGTTGCACCATCATTCTAACATGCGGTTTCCGACAATGTGTACGAGAACATCCCCACCATTTCGAAATGGCTGGCCGATGTGTGCCCCATACGCGTGTGATACAGTTTGCTCAGCCTGGAATAACTGCAACGAGAGAGAGCATTTCGTGGTCGCAACCCGCAATTTCATTTCCAACAGCGTGCAAAACCTTCGCCCATCCGGCATCCGCCGTTACTTCGACATCGCCGCAACGATGGAAGATGTTATTACCCTGGGCATCGGTGAGCCGAGCTTCACGACGCCGCAGCATATTATGCAAAGTGGGCTGGACTCGTTGGCGCGAGGCGAAACCGGCTACACTTCTAACGCGGGCACTATCGAATTACGCAGGGCGATTTCGGATTACATCGAGCGACTGTACGGCATCCACTACAGCCCGGAAACCGAAGTTGTCGTCACGGTCGGTGTGAGTGAAGCGTTGTTCCTCGCCCTACGTGCCATCCTCGACCCATGCGATGAGGTGCTGGTCGTAGAGCCGTGCTTCGTGAGTAACGCGGCTACCGTGGAAATGGCCGGTGGTATCCCGGTGATGGTTTCCACGTCCGCCGAGAATGACTTCCAGGTCACACGCGCCGATCTCGAAGCGCACATCACATCGCGCACAAAAGCCATTCTCATCAGCTACCCGAACAACCCCACCGGGGCCGTGCTCAGCCACGAACGGCTGCAGGAGGTCGCGGCGGTGGCCGAGGCTTACGACTTAGTTGTTATCTCCGACGAGATATACGAGCGGCTGGTGTACGGCATCGAGCATTCATGCTTTGCGTCGCTGCCGGGCATGTTCGAGCGGACGATTTTGCTAAGCGGACTGAGTAAGTCCTTCGCGATGACCGGTTGGCGTGTGGGTTACGCTACGGCTCCCGAACCGATTCTTTCGGCGATGCGCAAATTGCACCAATACCTCATTATGTCTGCGCCCACGATGGGGCAGGCCGCCGCGGTCCAGGCTTTGGTACACGGCGAGGGAGATGTCGAGGAGATGCGGCAAGCCTACGACCGCCGTCGCCGCCTCATTGTCGATGGCTTCAATAGCCTTGGGCTAACCTGCTTCGAACCGCGCGGGGCGTTTTATGCCTTCCCAAGTGTTGCGGCCACCGGCATGGACGATGAAACCTTCTGCGAGGTGCTGCTGCGCGAGGAACAGGTCGCTGTGATCCCTGGTAGTGCCTTCGGCGAAAGCGGGCGCGGCTTCATCCGCGCGAGCTACACCAACAGCGAAGAGAACATCCAGGAAGTGCTGCATCGCCTGGGCCGGTTTATGCAGCGCCACGGATAACCCCGATTAATTTTGCAATCGAGATTGCACTGGGAGATAATGGCAGCGTCGTTGTAGGAGACGAAAGCACCAGCGTGGATACTGTCGTTATCTCCGTGAGCGATCGCGAAATCGAAACCCAACTTTACGGGGTTTTGGATTGCTGCGACCTCCAAGTACAGACGCACCCCTCACCTGATCTGACGGATCATCTGTCTGCATCCCTCGTTGTGCTAGACGCCCAAATGACAGACAAGCTATCCACAACCGTTGCACGCATACGTATGAATGCACCGAATGCGAGCGTGCTCGTCCTCGCATCACCGGAGCAAATGCCTCATGTCTTCGATGCCGGGGCCGATGACTATGCCCCACTGCCGATTGTTCCGGCATTTGTGCGGTATCAGGTAAAACGGCTGCTCAAGAAGCCACCGTCGTTTATCCTTGCCATTCGCGAGGCGGCGGCGGCCATTAGCCAAACCATAGCCCTCGAAACGGTTCTCCAGGGCATATTGGCACTGGGATT
>CAYSVE010000831.1:0-2551 GCA_964434365.1 uncultured Anaerolineaceae bacterium
GACTCGCGTGAGGTGTTTAAGCGGACTCTCGAGGCGGGCGGGTTTGAAACGATACAGGCGGAAAATGGGCTGGTCGCGCTGAATCTGTTGTCGGTTCAAACACCAAGCCTTATTCTGCTAGACCTAATGATGCCGGAAATGGACGGTTTCCAATTTGTGAAGGAACTGCGACACTACCCGGCCTGGGAGCGCATCCCGGTCGTAATCGTGACGGCGAAAGACCTCACCAGTGAGGACCGCGACCGGCTAAACGGCTACGTGCAGGAGATTTTGCAGAAGAGCGCCTACACGCGCGACCAGTTGTTGCAAACCGTGAGTGAATTGGTGTCGACCTACATGAAGCGCCGTGGAGGGGTGAATGGCTAAAATCCTGTTGGTGGAAGACAACGAAATGAACCTCGATATGCTCTCGCGGCGGTTGCAGCGGCGCGGCTACGAGATCATCATCGCGACCGACGGTGCGCGCGGTGTGCAAATGGCCCGCACCGATGCCCCAGACCTGATACTGATGGACATGAGCCTTCCCGTTATGGACGGCTGGCAGGCGACGCGCACCCTCAAGGCCGACCCGGACACCAAGCCGATCCCGATTATCGCGCTGACGGCGCACGCCATCGCTGGCGACCGGGAGAAGTGCCTCGCGGCGGGCTGCGATGAATATGAAAGCAAACCAGTGAAATTCCCCCAACTCATGGAGAAAATTCAGATGTTTTTGGGGGGGAAATAGCACCTCAGCACGGAAATGTGCGCAGCGTGGCGTTATAATGAAGCTCCCTGGTTAATTAGAACTAAAATTCATGGTCGAAGAACACGCTGTCATCCTGGGTCGTCGGTATGAACTGCAAGAACCACTCGGTACTGGCGGCATGGGTACCGTCTACCGCGCGTACGACCTACTCACCCACGATGAGGTCGCGCTCAAGCGCGTAAACCCCATAGAAGATAGCGACAGCAGCAGCACCGCTGCCGTCACCGACCTGCGGTTGGCGATGGCGCGCGAGTTTAAGGTGCTGGCATCGCTACGGCATCCGCACATCATCGCTGTGCGCGACTACGGCTTCGATAGTGAAGGTCACCCGTATTTCACCATGGACCTGCTGCGCGACGCGCAGACGATCATCGCAGCCGGGCGGGGCCGCAATATCGACTACCAGGTGACGCTCATCGTGCAGATGCTGCAAGCCCTGGCCCACCTCCACCGCCGCGACATCATCCACCGCGACCTGAAGACCGACAATGTGCTCATCGGCGATGGGCAGGTGAAGTTGCTGGACTTTGGCCTGTCGGTCATCAAGCAGGATTATGACGCCGAAAACGACGGCGTAAGTGGGACGCTGGCCTACATGGCCCCCGAGGTGATGCGCGGCGGGGCAGTTTCGGCGGCGAGCGACCTGTACGCGGTGGGCGTGATGGCCTACGAGATGATGGCCGGGCGGCACCCCTTCACTGTCAAGAATGTACAGATGCTCCTGCGAGAAATCCTCGCCGAGACGCCCGACCTGTCGCGCATCGACGCCAACGACCAACTGACGGGCATCATCGGCCAGTTGATGTCGAAACAGCCTATCCGCCGCTTGACGGACGCAAACGAGGCGATTATCGAACTGAGTAACGCTATTGGCTCGCGCTTCGAGGTGGAGACGGCTGCCACCCGCGAGAGCTTTTTGCAGTCGGCTCGGTTAGTGGGCCGCGAACTCGAAATGACGAATACGATTGTCGCGATGCAAAAGGCGCTGCGGGGCGAGGGTAGTGCGTGGCTCATCGGTGGGGAGAGCGGCGTCGGCAAGTCGCGGTTTGTCGAGGAGATGCGCATCAGCGCGATGGTGCGCGGGGCGTTGGTGGTGCGTGGGCAGGCAAGCGGGCAAGTAGGCCAGCCCTACGACATCTGGCAGCCGATTTTGCGCTGGCTGACGCTGCTCGCCGGGAGCGATACCTCGGCCATCGATGCGTTAATGCCGGAAGCAGGCTCGCGCGATGTCCTGCCCCCCGCCGAGGCACAGACCCGCGTGATGGAGCTTATCGTCGAGACGGTGCAAACGCTGGGGCAGCCATTGGTGCTCCTCTTCGAAGATTTGCAGTGGGCGGGCAGTAACAGCATCGCACTGCTGAACCGCCTCGCGGGCGCGGTGGAAAACCTGCCGCTGCTCATCCTGGGCACGTATCGCACCGACGAGCGCGTTGACTTACCGAAGGACCTGTCTCGGTTGCAGCACTTTACGCTGGGGCGGTTGTCGCCGCAGAGCATCGCCGAACTGAGCGAGGCCATGCTGGGGAACGCGGGTCGGCGAGAGCAGGTGGTGCAGTTGTTGCAGCGCGAAACCGAGGGCAACGTGTTCTTCCTGGTGGAGGTCGTGCGCGCGCTTGCCGAGGAAGCGGGTACCCTCGATCGTGTGGGTTTATGGACCCTGCCGGAGAGCGTGTTCGCGGGCGGCGTGCAGAAGATCGTGCAGCGCCGCCTGGACCGCGTGCCGGAGGACGCGCAAAACCTGCTGCAAGTGGCGGCTGCCCACAATCGCCTGCTCGACCTCGACCTGTTGCGGACTGTCGCACC
>CAYSVE010000832.1:0-2541 GCA_964434365.1 uncultured Anaerolineaceae bacterium
GTGGCTGCGCGGCATGGGCTGTGTGCCGCTCTACAACCTGATGGAAGACGCCGCAACCGCAGAGATTAGCCGAAGCCAGGTGTGGCAGTGGTTACATCACGAGGCCAAACTAGCCGATGGTCGCACGCTTACGCCGGACCTGTTCGGCCAACTATTGGAAGAAGAGATGGACGCGATTATGCAGGAGGTTGGCGACGACCGCTTCAACAGTGGCAAGTTTGCCCTTGCGATGAAGCTATTTGACGACATGATTCGTGCAGACGACTTCGCCGAGTTTCTCACCATCCCTGCATACGACGAAATTTAGCCCATCCACGGGCATGTAGCCACCGCAAGGGTGTATGCGGTGGCTTGGTCCACATTTTAGGGCACCATGAAGAGCCGTAGTTGATCGTACAAATCTGGCTGAAGTACATCTGGGTTGGCAGCAAGTCGATGAATGCGCTCAGCGAAGAAGGCCCGCCAAACTTTCGGGTCGGGATGAATGATGGGCATACCATACTCGTTCGAAAGCCGTTCCAGGTTGATGTCTGCTTGTTGTTGCACGCTGTCGCTGAAGTAAGTACGCGTTTCGTCCAACGCGGCGATCAAAATATCTTGTAGGCCGGGCGTTAAATTCTGATACGCGTATTCGTTGATGGCAACCACGAGGTTTTGTGTGTAGCCATAATCGACGACCGTGGCATATTCCGCCACGTCGTGCAGGCGGGATGACGTGAGGTACGCCGACGGGACGAGGAACATGTCGATCAAATTTTGTTGGAAGGCATTGTGCGCGCGACCCCATGGAACGTCGACTGGTACAGTGCCGAGCATCTCGCGCAGCAACTTCGCTGGCGCCGAACCGTAGCTCCGAAACCGTAGCCCCGCGAGATCGGACGGTTTGAAGATAGGCTTGTTGGAGAAAAGTAGCTCGAAGGAACTGTACTCCCAGCTAGCCTGAGGGTTCAAAATGCGAATACCTGCGTTCAGCATCGCGCCGAAGATGTGGGTTTGGAATAAGTCGCTGGCGATGAATTGACTGTATGCCGCGTGATCTCGAAAAAAGTACGGCAAAAATGCCACCCCACACAAGGGCGCGAACGGCTCGAAGGTCATCAGGTCGTCCATGATGATATGGATGGAGCCTTCGGCGATGCTGCGGGCTTGCTCATATAGTGTGGCCGGGAGTGCGTTCTGATAGAGCTGTACGTGCACCTCGCCGGCACTTCGCTCGTGGACGATTTGCGCGAAACGAACAAGTGCCTGCTGCCCAATAAGGCTACGCGGAATCACCAGGCCGAAGGTGCGTGCATGGTTTACCTGCGCCGAAATGAAATACTCCAGCGGACGTTGTAGCGCCTCAGCGAGGCGCTGCAACGTGGTGAGGGTCGGCACGAGTTTGCCGCGCTCGATTTCCGATAGGTGACTGTTCGAAATGCCGACGGCCTGCGAGAGATCGGTCTGGCGAAGGTTCTGCGCTTTGCGAACTTCGCGGATGCGTAGCCCGATTTCGCTTGTGAGATTGCTGTGATCGGTCATGGGGGATGGCCTACATTACACAGGTTTTTGCGTTTTTGTAAGAATTGTAGTATACGTCAGCTTGATTTATGTGCTATTTTTTGCCATGTGAAGAAATTTTATCAGGGATATGCTTGTTGTAGCAAAATAAATTTATATCTAAGTGAAAATTTCCGCGATAACACCAAACGCCTCTCTCTGTGATAAAGACCGGGTAGCGCCAAACGGGGCCTACCCGGTTCGATCAAATTCTATTGAATATGAGTCAAGGAGTGTTTCCGCATGTTGCGCAGACTATTAGTGCTTTGCCTGTTGTTGGCATTGGTCGTTGCCCCGTCCGCACTCGCACAAGATGACCCGCTAGTCATCGGTGCGGTGTTCAACGCCTCGGGTTGGATGGCCGCGTACGATCAGCCGCCGTTCCAGGGTGCTCAAATCGCGATCAATGAAATCAACGAAGCCGGTGGTATCCTGGGCCGTCAGGTCGAACTCATCGTGCTCGATGGTGAGACCGACCCGGCCACGGTGGGCACCGCAGCCCAGCAGCTTATCGACCAGGGTGCCGAGATTATCATCACGCCATCGGACTTCGACATCGGTGGCCCGGCCAGCAGTGCGGCCCAGGATGCGGGTCTTGTCGGGATTTCGCCGGGCGCGAGTTCGCCGCTGTTCGGGTCACTGGCCTTGGGCGATAAGCAGTTCACCGTCGCAGCGTGGACCAACTATAACTCCGCCGCTGCTGCCGAGTGGGCCTTCCGCACAGCAGGTTGGGAGACGGCCTACGTCATCACCGATACATCCATCGACTACAGCGCCTCGCAGGGTATTTACTTCATCGATTCATTTACGCAGTACGGCGGCGAAGTGGTCGGCGAGGACACCTTCGTGCAGGGCAGCGGTGCCGACTTCAGCGGCCAGCTACAGCGCCTGCAAGATCTCGAATCGCAGCCAGATATGATCTTCATCGCGTCCTACGTGCCGGATGTGGGTGCGCTCATCCGTGAGATTCGCGCATTGGGCATCGAAACCCCGATCGTCGGC
>CAYSVE010000833.1:0-2540 GCA_964434365.1 uncultured Anaerolineaceae bacterium
GACACAAGCGTCCCCGTGGATACATCGGCGGCGGCGATCGTGGCGGCGCAGTTGGCGCGCCTCGCCGTGCTCGATAGCATCCCCGAAGAGGTACAATATTTCGTGAACTACCTCGCCCCCATGCTTGAGGGGCTGTGCGCGCGCCTCACACCCATCGATAACGATGACACACGCCCGGTCGGCATGTTGCTGGATGGAAGCTTCAACAACGTGAAGGACTTTGCCAACCGCCACGAACTCATCTGGGGCAACTTCTTCCTGCTCGAAGCACTCTACTGCCTGGAAAAAGGCGGCTTACCCTGCTAACCACCACACAAGCAAGTAGTTTTACTGGGATACACGCATGACGCAACAACAACCCATTCTTATCGCTGGCGCAGGCATCGGTGGGTTGACAACCGCCCTCTACCTGCACAAAGCCGGTACACCGGTAAAGGTGTTCGAATCGGTACGCGAGATCAAGCCTTTGGGTGTGGGCATCAACGTCCTGCCGCACGCAGTTGCAAGGTTGTACAGCCTCGGGCTTGCCGACGCCCTCAACGCCGTAGCGATTCGCACGCGTTCCCTCGGCTTCTACACGAAGCGCGGCGCGCAGATATGGGAAGAACCGCGCGGCCTCGACGCCGGGTACGAGGTGCCACAGTATTCCATCCACCGGGGCGACCTGCAAATGCTGTTATACAAAGCTGTCGTGGAGCGAATCGGTAGCGAGAACGTGCTCACCGGCCATCACCTCGCCAGCTTCGACCAAACCGAGCATGGTGTCACCGCACGCTTCATCGATAAGCGCACGGACACTGAGGTAGCCAGCTATCGCGGGTCGGCACTCATCGGGGCCGATGGTGTCATGTCGCAGGTGCGCGCGACGTTCTACCCAAACGAGGGAATGCCAGCCTACTCGGGATTGGTTCTGTGGCGCGGTGCCGTCGAAACCGAACCGTTCCTCGATGGCCGTAGTATGATTATGGCTGGGCACAACACCCTGAAAGCGGTCATCTATCCGATTTCGCGCAAAGCGTCAGAGCAGGGCAAATCGCTGGTGAACTGGGTCGCAGAACGCCCCGTGCCGATGGACCTCCCGCCAAAGAAAGAGGATTGGAATCGGGCTGGCAAGCTCGAAGACTTTATCGATTACTTCGAGGCGTGGACGTTCCCCTGGCTCGATGTCCCGGCGCTGTTCAAACAAACGAAGACGATTTACGAGTTCCCGATGATCGACCGTGACCCGGTAGACCGTTGGAGTTTTGGCCGTGTGACGTTGTTGGGCGACGCCGCCCATGCCATGCGACCGAATGGGTCGAATGGGTCGTCGCAGGCGATTTGGGACGCGAAGGTGGTCGCACAAACCCTCTCCGAGCAGGATGATGTGGCGCAGGCCCTGCGCGCCTACGAGGATATCCGCCTGGGTCCGGTATCCAAACTCGTGCTGGAGAATCGCAAAACCGGGCCAGAGCGCGTAATGCAAATGGCCGAGGATAACTGCGACGGCACCTGCACCGATGTCTGCAAACATGTGCCGCAGGCTGTGCTGGAAGAAGTCGCCAGCAAGTATAAGAAAATCGCCGGGTTCGACCGCGAGACGGTCAACCGCGTCGCGAATAGTTCCACCAACGAGTGACGATCGACCTGATACAATCATTCATCCAACGCAACATCACACCAAAGGACATAACATCTTGACAACCAAACCGATTGGTTTGCAGCTATACACCCTCCGCGAGGCCCTGGCCGAGGACCTCGAAGGTACCCTCAAGCGCGTCGCAGAAATCGGCTACGCATCGGTGGAACCGTACAACGGCATGGACCACACGGTCGCCGCCCCCATAATCAAAGACCTTGGGATGGCAGTGTACAGTCTGCACGCCGCCCTTCCCCTCGGCGATGATGAAGCCCTAGTGCTCGAACAGGCAACCGCCTACGGCGCGACGCAGGTCATCAACTCCGGCCAACCCGCCGAGGAGTACAAAACTGCTGAGGGCGTTCAGGCTGTCATCGAGCGGTTGAACAAATCGCAGGAAGTGCTCGCTGCGAACGGCTACCAGTTCGGGTATCACAACCACTGGTGGGAGTTCGTGACTTTCGACGGGAAACTCGCCTGGGACGTACTGCTCGAAGGGCTAAACCCAGACGTTTACCTGCAAATCGACACCTATTGGGCGAAAGTCGGTGGGCAAGACCCGCTTGCCCTGCTGAAAACGCACGGCGAGCGCGTCGCGGTACCGCACTTCAAAGATGGCCCAGCAGATAGCCAGGAAGCCGACATGGTTGCGCTGGGCGATGGCGTGATGCCGATTCCTGAATTGGTGGCAGCCAGTAGTGCCGTCTACTACATCGTAGAACTGGACCGCTGCGCCACCGACATGATGGAAGCCGTCGCGCGTAGCTTCGCCTACATGACCGAGCAGGGTTTCGCACATGGGCGATAGCGTCAAAGTTGGGGTCATCGGCACGGGGAACATCGCCCCACGCTATATCACCTGGAGCCACAAGTTCGACATCATCGACATCGTCGCCTGTGCAGATATGGACCTCGCGCGTGC
>CAYSVE010000834.1:0-2537 GCA_964434365.1 uncultured Anaerolineaceae bacterium
AAAAAAGTGGTTTTCACCCCTTCTCCCAGCGTAGCTTTCGGGAGAAGGGGCCGGGGGATGAGGGCCAAACAGCAGTCAAATCGATTGGCCAACAGCATCCGTTCCAGGTGCAACAGAACAAAAAGGGGAGCATAATTTCGTGCTCCCCTATACGATGTGCCTGCGGCACTTCAAATACGCGAGACTGAATGCGGCCCGCCTACGCCGGTTCGCCGATGCGGCTGAAAAACGCCGCCATGGCGGCGGCGACCTTTTCCGGCGCTTCGACCATCAACCAGTGGCCGTGTTCGCCGTAACGGAGCATCTCGGCCCCGGCGCGCTCCCACTTCTCTGCGAGTTCCACCGGGAGGTACGGGTCGTGCAGTCCCCACAGCACGAGGGTCGGCACCTGCCCGATAACCTGCCGCAGTTGCTCATCCTCACCGCCCATGATGCCGGGGTCAGTCTCGCGGTAGAGCCGCAACCACATCGCGCGCATCGATGGCGAGAAGTGCTCCATCGTGGCGTGCACATGCTGCATCGAGATGCCGCGGTTGCCGCTACCCCGCCGAAACTCCTTAAGCAGGATTTGCGGCGCAAGCGGTGTGTCCATCATCCACATGCTTAGCTCGCCCAGCAACAGCGTCCGCCAGATGCGCGCCCAACCGTGCCACTTGTACGCCCCGTCGTAGAGCGTGTTCATCAAAACCAACCGCGCGACCCTATGTGGGTGGCGGACGGCAAACGCCGCCGTGAACAGCCCACCGTGGTCGTGGGCAACCAGCGTCACCGGGCCGTCGATTTCCAGGCTTTCCAGCAAGTGTTCGACGAACGCCCCCCGGTTCGCCAGCGTGAGGTCGTAGCCGGGGTCGGCGGTCGAGCGGCCAAATGCCGGTAAGTCTGGGATGATGCAGCGGTAGCCCGCGAGATGCGCGGCAACGGGTAGCCACATATCGCCGCTATCGGGCACGCCGTGCAAAAAAATGAGCGGCTCGCCACTGGCGTTGCCAAGTTCGTGGACTGCTACGCGTGCATTGGGGATAGAATAGTGTTTAAGGGTCATGAATAATCCTGCGTCCCTGCTGCCTTAATTCAAACAATAATCTACGCTATTTATAGCCATTTGACTACCAAATTTTACGGCTTTGTATCTTTCGAAATGGTATGTGAAGGCATTCCCCGATGTATCGGGAAGCGTGTACACTAAGCATGCCGCAACAACACCCTACCGCTAACAGGGAGCAGATGATGACGAATACCTCTTCGCCGGTGAGCAGCGCCAAAACCGCCCCGTTCATGCGGACGCGCTTTACGTGGCTTGTATATGGCATGATGGCGATTTTCGGCTTTTCGCAGGCCGTGCCCTTCCCAGCGATCCCGTTCATTCAGGAGCAGCTGGCGCTCAGCTATACCGTCACGGCGATGCACTTCACGCTGTTCGCCTTCGCTTCGGTACTCATCGGCCTGTTCGGCGATAGCATCGCCGAGCAGTTGGGGAACCGGACGGCGCAGTGGGCCGCCGCGACGACGGCGGGCCTCGGGTTGGTGATTATGGCGCTGGGCACCACCCCCTATATCACCATCGCTGGGACGTTTGTGCTGGGGTTAGGGGCTGCCCTCGTCGCCACGCTGGCATCGTCGACGCTGAGCGACGAACACGGCGACAACCGCGTGATTCCGCTTACCGAGGCCAGTATCGTTGCGGGGACATTCGTCGCGCTGGCACCCCTTGTGGTGGGCCTGAGCGTGCGGATGGGCCTTGGTTGGCGACCTGCTGCGTATATTTCTATTTTGGGGGTGCTGGTGCTGTTTCTTGCCTTCGGCAGCACACCCTACCCGACACCACTCAACAAGCGCAAAACCGACGGCAGCATCGACAAGCGCCTGCCACCGCTCTTCTGGATTTACGGCGCGGTCCTCTTCCTCAGTATGTCGGTGGAGTGGTGCCTGCTCTCGTGGAGCGCGCCCTTCCTCATCGAGGTGGTGGGCATCGAGCCGGGCCTTGCGAGCAGCCTCGTGAGTGTGTTCGCCTTCGCCATCGTTATCGGGCGCATCATCGGCAGTTGGCTGGTGCGCCAAATCGAGGTGTCGCGGCTGTTGCTCGCTGCGGTAATCATCATCCTCATCGGCTTTCCGATGTTCTGGCAGGGGACGGTCCCCGCGCTGAGCATCGTCGGGTTGTTCATCGCCGGGTTGGGGGTCGCGAATTTGTTCCCACTGGGGTTGTCGGCGGCGATGGTGGCCGCGGGCGACAACACGACCGTCGCCAGCGCGCGGGTGACCGTCGTCGGCGGCCTGGCGGTGATGATTAGCCCGCAGGTGCTGGGCACCACCGCAGACCTCGTCGGCATACGGTGGGCATTTGGCGTCGTCGTGCTGCTGAGCCTGACGCTAGTCGTGATTATTTTGCAGGCCAACCGCATGGCCGATACCGCCGCGCCGGTCGCGTCGGAGACGCTGGGGTAGCGGAAATAGTCGGGTTTGGGTCGCGGCCGGGCAAAAGGCCAGAACAAACACAAATATAGACACGAAATAAAGGAAACCCAAAATCGCCTACG
>CAYSVE010000835.1:0-2536 GCA_964434365.1 uncultured Anaerolineaceae bacterium
GACTTCAACACTTACGGTAGCCGTCGCGGCAACCACGAGGTGATGATGCGCGGCACGTTCGCGAACATTCGCCTGCGCAACCAGTTGTTGCCGGGCAGCGAGGGCGGCGTGACACAGCATCTCCCCAGCGGCGACGAGATGACCATCTACGACGCGAGCATGCGCTACCAAGAGGACGGTGTGCCGTTGGTCGTGCTCGCAGGTGTCGACTACGGCATGGGGTCTAGCCGCGACTGGGCCGCGAAGGGCACGCAACTGCTGGGCGTGAAGGCGGTCATCGCCAAAAGCTACGAGCGCATCCACCGCAGTAATCTCGTGATGATGGGTGTGCTGCCGCTTCAGTTCAGCGACGGCGAAGGCTGGGAAGAACTCGGCCTCACCGGCCATGAGACGTTCGACATCGAAGGGCTGGACGACAACATCACCGCTGGGCAAACCCTGACGGTGACGGCAACGGCAGTCGACGGCTCCTCGCAGAGCTTTACGGCCACCGTTCGCCTCGATTCGCCCGTCGAAGTGGAGTACTACAAGAACGGCGGTATTCTGCACACGGTGCTGCGTAAGCTGCTGTAGGTATCCTCATCGCGTTTTCCACCAAAGCGGACGCGCACAAGCGCGTCCCTACGGTTCACAAGAGCCTTCGTAGGGACGTAGCATGCTACGTCCGCTTTTGTTTCAGCCACAAACGATAGTCACAGGAAACCCATGAAAGTCACGATCTATACAGACGGCGGTGCCAAGCCGAACCCTGGCGTCGGCGGGTGGGGCGCGCTGCTGATGTTCGGCGAACACCAGAAGGAACTCAGCGGTGGCGAGAAAAAAACCACCAATAACCAGATGGAACTCACGGCGGCGATCGTCGCGCTCGAAACGCTCAACCGCCCGTGCGAGGTGGAACTGTTCACCGACAGCGAGTACCTCAAAAAGGGCATCACCCAGTGGATACCCACCTGGAAGCGCAACGGCTGGAAGACATCCGCCAAAAAGCCGGTGAAAAACCAGGATTTGTGGCAACGTCTCGACGCAGCAACCCAGCGCCACACCATCAAATGGAAGTGGACCAAGGGCCACGCGGGCAACCAGTACAACGAACACGTCGACCAACTCGCGACCCGCGCCCGCGAGCGTCTACGCCGGAATTCGTAGATGAGCGAGAATGTCTCGCTTACCCTACCGGCTGAAGTCCTCGTAGCGGCCCGCGCGCAAGCCGAGGCCGACGGTATATCCGTCGAACAGGTATTGCGCGTTTGGCTAGGGCAGATGGCCGCACTGGCGACGGCACAGCCCGCGAATGTCAAGGTGAGCCGGGGCGAAATATACTGGTTGCGTTCGCATAGCCCGGCAGGGCAGTCGCAGGGCGCGGCGCATCCCCATGTGGTCGTGCAGGATGACCTGTTCAACCACAGCCGCGTCGATACGGTTATTGTGTGCGCCATCACTACGAACCCGAAGCGCGCCGGGTATCCCGGTAATATTCAGCTAGAAGCCGGTGAGGGCAACCTGCCCAAGCCGAGCATCGTCGAGGTCTCGAAGGTGACGAGCGTCCACAAGGTGGCCTTGGGGGAACCCATTGGCGCTCTCAGCGATGAACGCATCGAGCAAATCCTCGCGGGTTTGCGCTTTTTGCAGCGCTCGTTTATGCGAGACTAACGCCTCACCATCAGTGGACTGAGGCTGGTGCTACCCAATCCCCGCCACATGCGGTCTAATAGGCCGCGAATATCGTTTTTCGAGGTAATTATTGACTATGCCTACTTACGCGAACCGCGTTGCCAGCTTCGGCACGACCATCTTCACCGAAATCAACAACCTTGCGAACCAGCACAACGCCGTGAACCTCGGCCAGGGCAGGCCCAACTTCGATACGCCGCCGGAGGTCGTCGAGGCGGCGGTGGAAGCGCTCCGCAGCGGCACGCAGAACCAGTATGCGCCGGGCTTCGGCACCCCGAACATGCGCAACGCAATCGCCGAGCACAGCAAACGATTCTACGATTGGGAGGTGAACCCCGATGGCGAGGTGCTCGTCACCGCAGGTGCGACCGAAGGCCTCTTCGCCTCGATGCTGGGGAATGTCGACGCCGGGCAGGAAGTGATTGTCATCGAGCCATTCTTCGACATCTACGCCCAGTCGATTCACCTCATCGGCGCGACGCCGGTGTATGTGCCGCTTTCGCCGCCCAACTGGACGCTCGACCCGGATGCGCTGCGGGCGGCCTTCAACGAGAACACGCGCGCGATCATCGTCAACAGCCCGAACAACCCCACCGGTGCGATGTTCAGTGCCGAGGAAATGCAACTCGTCGCCGAGTTGTGCATTCAGCACGACGCGATTTGCATCAGCGACGAGGTGTACGAGCACATCGTCTTCGCGCCGAACACCCACACGCCGATGGCGCAACTCCCTGGCATGTGGGAGCGCACCCTGACCGTCAGCAGCGGTGGGAAGTCGTTTAGCTCTACAGGTTGGAAGGTCGGTTGGATTATCGCACCGCCGGACCTGCTCACCGGGGCGTGGCGCGCCCACCAGAACCTCACC
>CAYSVE010000836.1:0-2534 GCA_964434365.1 uncultured Anaerolineaceae bacterium
CGGCAGTGTGCAATGTTGCACCGTAAGCAGTCAGGACCACGTTGGCGACCATGAGACTGTCTTCCTCATCGTCGATAACGACGATGTCCCATCCACTTAGCAAATCATGCGGTATTTCATTCATTTGTTCATTCTCCAGTTATCACTAGGCAGTTATTGGCAACGTCACAGTGAATGTGCTGCCCTGCCCGGGTTCGCTTTCAAGTGAGATCGAACCACCCATATAGCGAACGATCTTCTGGGTAATGGCTAGTCCCAGACCAGTCCCACCATATTTGCGCTTCGAGCTTTGATCGACTTGACGGAACTCGTCAAAGATAAACTCTCGTGCATGTGGCGGAATACCAATCCCAGTATCCGCAACAATGATGCACCAGTTCTCATGCTGACTCTCTAATGAGAGCGTGATGGTGCCTTTTTCAGTGAATTTGATCGCATTGCTCAGCAGATTGATTGCGACCTTCGAGACTGCTTCAGCATCGCCGATGACCGTTTCAGGAACAGCAGAATTAACTTGCGTTTCAAAGGCGAGTTCTTTCTTTTCGGCGAGCACACCGATTTCAGCCTGCCATTTTGAGGCGAGTTCCCGTGGCGAAAATGCAGTATGGGCAAGTTCCATGCGACCTGACTCAATACGTGACAGATCGAGAAAGTCGTTGATCAACGCTAAAAGTCGTTTACTGTTGCTTTGTATCCGACGGATGAAGTTATCTGCTTGTTCATTGAATTCGACACCACCCAGTCCGTTGAGCATAATGCTGGTGAACCCCTCAATAGCATTCATAGGTGTCCGTAGCTCATGGGACATCATGGATAAGAATTCGGACTTCAGGCGTGAGTTTTCCTCGGCGATGCGGCGTGCTGCCTGTAAATCCTTGATGAGCTTCTCACGCTCTAATTCCGCCTGTTTGCGTGCGGTAATGTCCAGGCTTGTGCCCAGAAGCTTGAGGGGTTGCTGCTGCTGATCGTATTCCAGACGGCCACGCGCAATGACATATCGAACCTCACCATCCGGGCGTACAAAGCGAATCTCTGCTTCGTAAGGCTCACCCGTCTGAAGCGTATGTTGTATGAGAGACTGAATTTGGTCACGCTGATCTGGATGAACAGCCTGCATAAACAGCTCATAGCTTGGCTCCACACTGGTTTCTAAACCCCAGATGCGAAAGCTCTGTTCAGACCAGTACAACTCATTCGTCTGAACATTCCATTCCCATGTGCCAAGCTGGGCAACCTCTTGTGCTTCCTCAGCGGTGCGTTGCAGTGCGAGAGCTTTATCGCGTGCATCACGAACTTCCACCGCACGGTTTTCGATTCCCACCACCATATCATTGAACGAGTTCGCCAGCAGGCCAAGCTCATCTGACCTTTCAACCGACACACGCTGTTTCAAATCACCCTCGCGTACCTGCGTAGCGGCTAAACTTATTTCTTCAATCGGGCGCGCCAGTCGATTGGTCGTGTAAATACCTGTACCTGCGACAACAACCGCCACTGCTAGCGCCAGCGCAACAATGAGCTGCTGTGTCTGTGTCAGGGTACTGAAGGCTTCACCCCGGTCAATTTCCGTGAGCAGTCCAACCTGCAATGCGGGAATCCAGCGGTAATCACCAATAACCGTAACCGGAGGATTTCGGTAGTCGCCGTATATCCCCTGCCCGTTAACCTCGTTTAATGCTGCCGTGATTCCTTCACTTCGGTAGGCTCGGTTTTGCGGATAACCCTCGAATCGACTGGGGGTGAGCAGGTAATTGTTTTCAAGGCTAACCAGATATGTTTCACCCGTTTCCCCAAGACCTGAACGCTCTAACATGAACTGGCTCAGTTGCTCTGTATCGTAGCGGATGGCAGCGATGCCAATCAGTTTCTCAGCATCGAAGATTGGCTTCGTAGCGACCAGTACAAGACCATCCGCAGAAACGTCAAAATACGGTGGTTGCAGATGTTCCCCTTCGAGACTGGCAGCAAAGTAGGGTTGTCGCCTGACGACCCGACCAAGAAAGATGTCGCTTGACGAAACGATAATTGTGCCCTCTACATCGTAAATGAAGATGTCTTCAACGGATGTACTTTCTTCGGCAAGCTGTGCTAGTGTTTCGCTGAATTCCATTCTCAAAGATGGAATTGACAAATAGCTATCGACCTGTGGCACAACCACCACGGCGTTCAGTGTCTGCTGTCCAATAGTCAGCCACTCATCAATCAAACGAGTCTTGAGAGTAGAGACAGATTCAAGCTGATCAAAAACAAGCGTTGTGGTTTGAGATTCGATCTGGCGCACAACCAGGGTTGTGATCAACAGGATCGGTGCAAGTGCTACGAGCAAAAATATAGCAGTGAGACGCCAGCGTAGCTGACGATGGAAGGGTAGTCGGTTGTTCACAATGCTTACCTTACGATTGCCCGGCAGCTTCAATAAATGTTAGATCATACACTTCTTCGACGTTAAGTGGTTCTGTTAGCACCCCCTGCTCCAGCAAAATGTCATGCGTAAATGTCCATACCACCTTATCCATACCACCATGTTGATGTCC
>CAYSVE010000837.1:0-2532 GCA_964434365.1 uncultured Anaerolineaceae bacterium
ATGAGCCATTTTTTAGTGATTTTCAATCACCGAACTTTTGGCGTATGGCTTAGATTGTTTGGACATTTGCCGCAAACACATGACCGTAATAGAAGTACCGGGTTGAGCACCGCCAAAACAGCATAAATCGAAGTGGTGCGCAAACAGACATTTGGCGTCTTTTGCGAATGCCGCTTCCTAATCGATCAAACGCATACACAAGGGGTTTTGAACATCATGACGCAAATTGGGTTTATCGGCCTCGGCGATATGGGCAGCCGAATGGTAGAACGTTTGTTAGACGCAGGCTACGATGTCGCAGGCCACAACCGCACCAAATCTCGTGCCACCGCCCTCATCGAACAGGGCATGGCCTGGAAAGACACTCCCAAAGAAGTAGCAGCCGATGCCGACATTGTATTTACGAATGTCGCACACGATGCAGCGCTGCGTGCTGTGTCCTTTGGCAATGACGGCCTGCTCGCCGGGTTGAAGTCGGGTAGCGTCTATATCGATATGAGCACCGTGAACCCCCAACTTACGTTGGAGCTGGCTGAAGAAGCGAAAACTCGAGGTGCGGCGATGTTGGATGCACCGGTCTCTGGCAGCAAACTCACGCTGGAGCAGGGAAAACTCACCATTATGGTGGGGGGCGAAGAAAGCGTGTTAGACCGCGTGCGTGACGTGCTGCTCGCAATTGGCCCCACCGTGATGTACATCGGCGCAAACGGGCAGGCGATGGCGTTGAAGCTGGCGATCAATATCAACATCGCAACGCAGATACTTACGATGGCAGAAGGGGTATTGCTGGCAGAGAAATATGGCGTACCGCGCAAACTGTCGGTAGACGTTATGCTGGCCAGCGCTATGGCCTCCCCCGGCATTAAATATCGCGGCCCCTTCCTGGCCGAGATGCCCGAAGAGGCATGGTTCGATGTTAACATGATGCAAAAGGACATTCTTCTGGCGTTAGATACCGCCGAGAAAGTCGGTGCTACTATGCCATCCACCAGGTTGATGAACGATGTTCTGGACAAGGCCCGTGAGATGGGTATCGCCGACCAAGACTTCGCCATTATCTACAAAGTTCTGGAGCAGATGTCGTAGTTTCGCTTGCTGGTACACACCGTCCGTCCAACTCCAAACTTGCATGTTCGATCGACTCGGTAAAAACAATAATCCCCAGGTGCGCTGGGGATTTTGTATACTTACCGCAATTGGACACCATCGCATTCTGACAAATCGCAGACCAACGAAAGATAGTCTGACATGTGTCGCTTGCTCGTGTAGCGCTGACGTACATACTGTTGACCAGCACGGCCCAACGCCCGCCACGTGCTCGGCTCATCGATCACACTGCGGAGGAGTATTCGCAGACCCGTTACACCCCGGAAAACCCGCCCACCGCTTGTCTCCTCGACAAACTCTGGCAACGGCCCCACATCGCTTGCAATGACGGGCGTTCCGGTGGCAAGGCTCTCCAACCAAGCATTACCAAATGTTTCGACCATAAGGGATGGCACCACGGTCGCAGATGCATTGCGATAGTAATTCCTCAAGGTGGCCAGGTTGACCACACCCAAAAAGCGCACATTGGATCGTCCCCTGGCAAGGGCGTGTAAGTTGGTCTTGTACGGCCCATCACCGGCAATGAATAGATCAGCTTCGGGTGTTGCATCCATCGCATCAATCACATGCTGAAAGCCCTTCTCTTTCACCAACCGCCCCGCCACAATAAAATACGGTCGATCAGGTGGGGTGTCCGCCACAAGGTCATCCTCGAACCAGGCATCTGGCAGGAACCCGGTCAAAACGCGCATGTTAGCCGCCTCGATGCCCTGTTCTACATGAAAGTCGTGCGCATATTGGCTCGGGAAAATAAGCGCGTCCAAGGTGGCGATATCGCGTTTGATCATACCGAGGTAGCGCCACCACTGCGGTGGACGACCTGCCCGTAGTGTACAGGCAATACAGGTGGGGTTTTCACAGGTTTCGCGGTCGAACTTCCAGCGGACACTCAGGGGGCATGTTAGCCAGTATTCGATTGCAGTCATGATGCGAAGCGCAGTTGGGGCCGTATTCGCCATAAGCTGCAATAAGCCTGGTCCGCCGATCAACGAAATGTTGTACACATGAATGACATCGTATGCTTCTCGCTTCAGTAGGGTGCGCAAACTTGAGGCAAGATCGCCCGGCCCACCAGTTTGGTGCTGTAGAATTGGAGAAAAACGACCCAGGGCACTGCGTAGTGGATAGACTGTGAGATTGTGCGGCAGCGTGACATCGCGCGGAGATCGGTCGCCTTTTAGTAGGTCGAAGGCATCGCGATTATAAATTACATGGACTTCATGACCTGCGTTCAACAGCTCGCGGGTCAACCGCTCCACGAAGACAGAGTCTCCGCCGAAACTATGTTCCCCAAAGAACGTCGTGATGAAGCAAAACTTCATGGCTGGGCTGCACGCCTTAGCGGGTTACAGGCGCCTGAGATGCTGCGATTCCAGGCTACTACTCAGCTTCGAACGCCATCAAAGCCACCCCGAAGTAGGATGA
>CAYSVE010000838.1:0-2522 GCA_964434365.1 uncultured Anaerolineaceae bacterium
CACCGATGGGCAGATATACCTTTCCCCCGATTTGTTTCAGCGAGGCATACTGCCCGCCATTGATGTCGGCCTGTCGGTTTCACGGGTGGGGAGCGATGCACAACTCCCGGCATATCGGGTTGTCTCACGCGACCTTCGCCTATCTTATTCTCAGTTCGAAGAGCTAGAGACCTTCTCAAGGTTTGGGGCACACCTGGACGATGCAACGCGGCGCCAGATCGAACATGGTCATCGGGTACGTGAGGTCTTCAAACAAGAACAGTTTCAACCTAACCGCGTTTCGGAGCAAATCGTCGTCATGCTTGCCCTGAACCACGGCCTGCTAGACACAGTTCCCCTGGCAGATTTAGACCACGCACAACGTGCTATCCGTCAGTCACTCGCAGAAAGCGAGTTATCACTAGTGCATCGAATCGAGAATGGGCACCCATTCGAAGGTGCGGAAATGCGGCAGCTTATCGAACTTGCCGAAACTGCGCTCGCCAACCTTACTTTAGCCGAAGATACCCCTCTGGAGCACTTGGCATGACAGACGTAACCAACACAATACGTCGACAGATCAGCACCGTCGAAGATTTACGTACTGTAATATCGACCACCAAATCAATTGCTTCCGTCAACGTGCATAAGTATCAACCGATGATGAAGGCGATAGAGCCATATGGCACAACTATCGAAATGGGCATTCAGGCGGTGGTACGCAATCGGCCCAACCTCAACGTGAAGCAGCGTGATGCAAACGGCCAAACTATCCTGATCGTATTTGGCACAGATCAGGGACTTGTGGGGCCATTTAACTTACGAGTGGCGGCGTATATCTCTGAGAACAACAATCATCTTGGCGTGCAACCGGCCATTATTGCTGTGGGGAAACGCCTGGCCTCGCATCTTCAAGCGCAAGAGCACAATGTACCGTTTGTCGCGTCTGTTCCAAACACGGTCGAGATGATGATCTCGACCGTGTGTGACCTCCTGGTACGATTGGACACCGTTCGACAGCAGACAGGAGGGGAACGTGTGGATCTTGTTTATAATCACCCGGGTCAGGGCACAGCTTACAGTACAAGGCACATTGGCCTGTTACCCCTAGATTTGCAGTGGTTGGACTCGATGCGCCAGCGCGAATGGACGTCGAAAACCTTACCCACCGCCCGGGCCGACTTGAACACACTTCTCACTGAACTCACACAACAGTACGCGTTCGTCACCTTGTATCGTGTCCTCGTCTACTCGCTCATAAGCGAGAATGCGAGCAGGCTAGCCGCAATGGAAAAGGCAGAAAACAACATCGATGAGCGCCTCGCCGATCTCAGCGGACGTTACAATGTCATTCGGCAGGAAGCGATTACCGAGGAGTTGTTCGATGCGATTGCTGGTATCGAACTGCTGGAAGAGCTTGTGAACTAAGCGTCTTCGGTACCCGCCCAGCTCATGGGTAAAACCATCGTACGATGCTGTTCTAGTTAGCCTTGCACCGTACGCTGAACTTGCTAGGATCGGTGGACGTCGGGTGGAAAGGCCAGTTCCGAGCCGGTTTTGATCACTTTCGCATAAAACTCGAATTACTGCTCGTAAGACAGAGACGAAGACTCTAAGTCCAATAATTCTTCACGATCGCCGTGTAGCATGAAGCGATGAGCTTCTGCGTTTTACACTGTAGGGTAAAGTTGGGGGTCTGGTCGGTACGCCACCTTACCCAATTGGCATTGTTCCCATGCGCAGTTTACACTACCCTGTTCTTGGACTTGTGCCTCAAGTAGGACATGGATGAATCAAAACTTGGCTGCTGGTGGGAGTGCCAACGTCGCAGCGCGATTTGGTACGTTTGCGGGCGTGTTTACGCCCAATGTATTGACAATTTTGGGCATCATCCTATTCTTGCGTATGGGTGAGGTCACCGCCAACGCTGGATTGTGGGAAGGTTTGATTATCGTAGCCATTGCGAACGCGATTTCCTTGCTCACAGGTTTTTCGCTCTCAGCGGTGGCGACGAACATGCGGGTACGCGCAGGTGGCAAGTATTACATGATCTCGCGCTCGCTGGGATTGGAAGTAGGGGGCGCAATCGGCATTCCGCTGTACTTGTCACAGGCGATTAGTGTCGCGTTTTATGTCATCGGCTTTACCGAGGCCGCGCGCTCACTAGAGGTTTTCGCTCCGTACGATGCACGGCTCATCGCAAGCACTGTCGCATTTGTCTTTATCGTGATTGCCTATGTCGGGGCGGATTTCGCCCTGCGGATTCAGTTTTTCATCCTCGCGATTCTGGTCGCATCGCTGCTCGCGTTTTTCGGGGGTGCGCTCCGCTTTTTCGGTGCGGTCGAAATGCCACAATTGAGTAGCAATTATCAGCCGGGGCAATCCCTGTGGACGATGTTCGCGTTGTTCTTTCCGGCGGTAACGGGAATCGGCATAGGTGCCAGCCTGAGCGGTGACCTAAAGGACCCGAGCCACAGCATTCCGCTTGGGACCATTGCCTCCATCATTGTTACTGGTCTGGTTTATGTGGCAGTGGTCGTCGT
>CAYSVE010000839.1:0-2519 GCA_964434365.1 uncultured Anaerolineaceae bacterium
ATCTTCTACTGGACGCCGCCGCACAGTTGGGCGCTCGCGCTGCTGGTGAACAAGGATTATGCCCGCGCCGGTGTGCCCATGATGCCGGTTCGGCACGGCGAACGCGCCACCCACTGGCAGATCATCGTGTACAGTGTGCTGCTCGTCATCGTGACGCTGCTGCCCGCCCCACTGAACATGCTTGGCCCGGTGTATACCCTGCTCGCTGCCTTACTTGGCGCAGAGTTGATCCGTTTGTCGGTCAAGTTGTTTCGTGCGCCAAGTTACGAACTCACCCGCCGCACGTGGAAGTACTCCACGTTGTACCTGGCGTTTTTGTTCCTGGCGATGATCGTCGATAGCATTTTGCCGTTTTAGCACCTGAAGGCAATGAACGACCAACCGAACAATAGCATGGTCCTTGTGGTGGCGATTGCCGGGGGCCTGCTTGTCCTGTTTTCAATCGCGCTCTTATTGGTCTTTTTCAGTGCCTCCAATGCCACCGAAACCGGCATCGCGGAGGAGGCTCATACTGCCGACACCTACGTCGCGGAGGTCTCGGCGGTGCTGGCCAACGCCGACCCCGCCAACGGGGAGGTGCTCCTCACACAGTATGGGTGTGTGGCATGCCACCTGTACGGCGTAGAAAACGGCCTGGCGCCGTCGTTCGTCGGGCTGAATGAGTACGCGGTGGAGCGTCACCCGCCGCTTACTGCCGAAGCCTACGTCTACGAGTCGATTTTGTACCCCACAGCCTTCGAGGTCGAAGGCTACAGCGGGCAGATGCCCCAAACCTACGGTAACGCTATCCCCGACGAAGACCTAGGGGATATGATCGCTTATTTGCTTTCGGACGACGTCAACGAGTTATACGAGTAACCGATGTACCTCGACGCCTACACGATTTCTGCGCTGGTCGACGAAATGATGGACGACATCGTCGGCGGGCGCATCCAAAATTCGGTTGCGGTCGATAGCACCGGCATCGGCCTTGAAATCTATGCTAATCGCCGCCGTCGCTACCTCTACATGAGTGCCGATAAGCAAGCACCGCGCGTTCATGTGGTGGATACAAAGCTGCGACGCGGCCTGCCGAAGCCGTCGCAGTTGGCGCTGCTTGTCCGTCGCTACGTCGAAAACGGGATCCTTATGCACGTGAGCCAGCCACCGTTCGAGCGCGTGCTGCAATTCGACATCAGCGGGCCGGAGGGCGAAGTCGCGCTGATCGTCGAGCCAATGGAGCGGCGCAGCAACGTCATTCTGCTACGCGACGGTGTCATCCTCGATGCGGCGCGGCGTGTCGGGCCAGAGGACAACCGCTATCGCCTCACGCTGCCCAACCACGACTACGTGCCACCCCCGCCGCAAACCGGTAGGCTGGACCCAACGGCAATCGATGCTGACGCGTTGGTCGCCGTCTTTGAGGAAAACGACGACCCCAAGCGCAAGGCGTACAGTGTATTGTCGTCGCGGCTGCTGGGCTTCAGCCCGCTGCTGGCGAAGGAAGTCGTCCATCGTGCCGGGTACGACCTGAAGGCCAAAGCGCGCGACATCGACCCGGCGACGCTCTACCCTGCGCTCGTCGAGGTCATCGCCCCGCTGAAAAACCGCGAGTGGCAGCCGGGCATCGTGCGAACCGACGGCGATACCGATGCCTTCAGCGTGTACCCGTTACAACATATGGCGGGCTGGCAGCCAATCGACAGCGTCAGCGACGCCTTGACGGCCTTCTTCGGCACACCCAGCGGTCCCGACGGCTACAAGGTCGCGAAGCGCCCGGTGCGCGAGGCCATCAAAGAGGCCCAGGGCAAGCTCGGCGCAAAACTTCGGTCGCTGGAAAGTGCGCTGAAGGACGGCGATGAGTTGGAAGAACTGCGCAAAAGCGGCGAACTCATCCTCGCGTACCAGTACGGCCTCACCGACGACCAGACCGAACTGAAGGCCCAATACGACCCCGACGGGCCGGAGTTGGTCATCAAATTGCAGATGGACCTCACGCCGGTCGAGAATGCGCAGCGCTACTTCCGCAAATACGAGAAGTCGAAGCGCGCGCTTGATGAGGTGCCGCAACTCGCCGAGCAAACCCGCATCGAAATCGACTACCTGTCGCAGCTTGCCACCGACCTCGACCTTGCGGGAAACTGGCCCGAAATCGACGAGATTCGGCAGGAACTCCGCGAGATGGGCCACTGGCAGGGCGAGGCCCCGCGCAAAATTGCGGGTGGGGGGCAGTCGGCACCGCTGCGCTTAGTGAGCAAGGACGGCTTCGTGATTTGGGTGGGCCGCAACAGCCGCCAGAACAATATCGTCACGTTCGGCAAAGGCGGCGGCGATGACCTTTGGCTGCACGCCCGCGATGTGCCCGGCGCACACGTGGTCATCAAGTTCGATGGCCGTACAATCCCCGAAGATGTGATCATGCAGGCGGCATCGGTTGCGGCCTACTACAGCGCCAAACGCACCGAAAGCGCGGTCATCGTCGATGTAACGCAGTGCAAACATGTGCGCAAAATCAAAGGGGCGGCGGCAGGTATGGTCAC
>CAYSVE010000840.1:0-2511 GCA_964434365.1 uncultured Anaerolineaceae bacterium
GTGAAGACATCAACAGCGCAGGCATGAGCAATCATGTGCAAGGAGTAGCCTGTAGGCTATCTCTCGCAAAGCTCTACTCTCTATCTCTCTCAGAGGCCAGGTCGTCCTAACCGGGCTACCTGGCTTCGCCCATTTCTGCGACGTGCGTAAACCACATGAGGAAACCAACCTTGGCACACTGGAAGCACATTACTGTACTCATCATCGTTAGCCTGGGCCATGCCACGGTCTTTGCAGAGGGCACCGAAACGTTCGCGACGGGCGCGCCGCTGGAGGACTGGCTGGCACGGATGCCGGTGATCGTTGGGAGTATCGTCATCGTCATCGTGGTCGATCTGGCGTTTTTCCTGCTGATCCCGGTAATGAACCGCATGATCCATCAACAACGGAGCGGCCTGAAATGATCGACACGATTCGTCTCTCGCGCAAGTTACTGTTTTTCCAGCGCGTGCCGGCGCACATCATCCTCGCGACGGCATTCACGTCGGCGCTTTTGGGCGGCGGGATGTACCTCCTCACGCAGCCGTTGTACCTCATCGCGTTGTATGCGCTGCTGCCGTGGCTGCCCATCGTGCTCTTCGAGGGCATCTGGAAGTTGAAGCACTATCCCTGGCTGGCGATTTTCGCGGCATTTGCGCTGCTGCAAATCGGCCATGTGATGGAACATGTGGTGCAGGTGGGCGCGCTGCTCGTCACCGATGCAACGCTGAGTTGCCCACCACCGGTAGACCACCCTGCCAACGCCGAACGCGCGATCGAAGCTGGTTTGCGCGATGGCAGCAGCGCCCCCACGAACCGCTCGGCGGCGCGCATTGTCGCCCCGGGGGGTGACGGCCTGCCGCTCACCCGCGCGGATGGCAGCCTCGTGACCGGGCCACCGGCTTGCGGTATTTTCGGGCAGCTCGATCTCGAAATCGTGCACCTTGTGTGGGAGTTAACCGGGTGGCTGCTGTCGCTGGTGCTGGTGTGGCGCTTCCCTGGCAGCCGGTGGATGTGGCTCTCGATTGCGTGGGCGAGCGTCCACACAGTGGAGCACCTGTTTATCAGCTACACGTTTTTCCTAGACCCGACGCTGGTATACGACGGCACACGGCAGATTTGGGGCACGGTCGCCAATGGCAACTTCGTGACGGCGCATCCGCTGGGTCGCGAGGCGGCGGTGCTCAACTTCTATGACGTGAGCGGCAAGTTCGGTGTGGCGGCACGGAACGGCCTGCTGGGCAGCCTGTTCCCGGCACTGAACCCCTACCTGCCGACGCGCCCGTTCTTGCATCTGTACTACAACTTGCTGGTGACCGTCCCAAGCCTGATCGCGTTTGTGATGGAAATTCGCAAGGTGAACGACCGGTATTTGCGGCGGGCACTGCCGCAACTGAGCACCATCGAACGGGCGCATGTCACGGCGCAGGTACGCTACGAGCGCCACCCGGCGGGCACACGCCTTGTGAACGCGGGCGAGGCCGCCGATTCGTTCTACGTCATCGCAGGGGGCAGGGTTGAGGTGCTGGACACCCATAACCTCTCACTGGATCAGTTGGACGAGGGCGATTACTTCGGTGAAATCGGCTTGATGTACGACGGGGTGCGCTCCGCGAGCATCGTCTCGACGACGCCGGTAGAACTCATCGTTATCGACCGGCGCGTTTTCGCCGAGATGATGGCGGAATCGCCAGGGGCCGGGCAGAGCATCGAGCAGCTTGCGCGTCGACGCCTGGCGGGTGAGATAACCTAAGGTGTGTTCGGGGCGGGCGAGGATTTGGTCCTCGCCCACCCATGGCTCGGCGCAGTTAGTTCTTCAGGCAAGACCAGCAAACATCCAGGGCCTCATCGACCGGAAACGACATGAACGCCCAGGTTGCCGTACTGCTGCTGGTTGAGGCCGTTCACGAGCATCTCCGCGAGGACGTTTTCGCCCACCGCGTAGTACGAGATAAAGCGGCTATCGCCGGCCCCACCCGCGCGCGCCTTCGCGCCCTGTTCGACGGCTGCGGACATCATGCCGAACGTCCAATCCAATTCGGTCATATCGACGACGCGGATACAGGTTGTCGGCCTCGATATTGCTGGCGATTGCCGCTGTTTGTTGATGAATTTGCGGCACCTCGTCGGCGGTGTGTGGGTTAATGAGGGTAATGTGGATGATGGGATCGTTGCCGACTCGTTCAACTTTGAATGGCATCGTTCAACTCCGTACTCGTCAATTCAGCTTTATACAGCGACTATAAAGTTATGGAGTAGCCCGGTATGTGAGGTAGACTTTATAGTGTGGTTTGAAAAAATTCACGGGGGAACGGAACATGATGCGCAAATTGCTTATGCTTAGCCTTTTAGTACCGTTGCTGGTCGTCGCCACGGTGAGCCACGCCCAAACCGACACACCCGCGAGTGTCGTGCTGGCGACCATTAACAGCGGCGAGGCGGTAAGCCTGGACCGGACGAACATCGTTGGCGAACTTGACTTCACGGTGCTTGTGTCGGAGGGCAGCACCGAGGCGCTCATCAGTGTGCCGG
>CAYSVE010000841.1:0-2500 GCA_964434365.1 uncultured Anaerolineaceae bacterium
TGACCTTGCTCGTCTCCGGGTTGTCGTAGCTGGGGAAGAACTCGCCCCAGTTGATGACGATACCCGCGAGGCCCTGACCGACCGCGTCAACCCTGGCCAGACCAGTCCCAGGTCGTCGCACCAGAAGGCATGCGTGCGCCGAGTTCCATCATGTACTCAGCGCCAGCGATGGCCTTCTCATCGTTGATGAGCACGCTGCCGTCCACACCCGTGTGCGAGCCACCGAATGCCCACAGCCACGCGGTCCAGTCGGTCTGAAGGGAGTAGTGACCACTACGCCACTGCCCAGCCGTACCGCGCACGACAGTACCGTCCTCCATCGTGTAGCCAGCTTCGTCGATGGCGATCACGACGTCGAGGTATTCCTGCATCGTCGTCGGGGCAGATAGGCCGAGTTCCTCGAACACGTCCGTGCGGTAGGACATGATGAAGATTGGAATGTCGAACGGCACACCCACCAGCGACCCCTGGTACGCGGAAATCGCGGGGACCAACTCTGGCACGAAGTCATCGAAGTTGTAGCCGGGGTAGTTCAGGTCCAGGCTGTCGCCCTGGCTTAGGTAAACTTCCTGCACGTCGACCGTGTCGCGGACGAAGCGACCCAGCCACGCCTGGTCCAGGTAGTAGATGTCGTTGGACGCAGATTCGGTCGCGGTGTCCAGGGTGATCTTCGACAGTACCTGGTCCAGCGGAGTCTGTTCCCACTCCACGTTGATGCCCGTCAGCGGCACGAATGTCTCTTGCGCAAGCTGGTTTGTGATCTGGCTCGGCGTCGTGGACTCGGAGGAGATGCGGATGGTCGTCCCTGCGAACTGGCTACCAACGTCGGATAACCACGCTTCCATGTCCGAGGACATCTGGTAGCTCGGCTTGGCGGCGGCAGTGCGCGGTGCGAGGCCGAGACCTTGGTCCCAGCGAAGCATACCCGCTGCCGATACACCGAACCCCGCGATGCCGATACGGCGCAGGAATTCCTTACGGCTGATGCGGCCACGGCGCAGTTTTTCGCCCTGGCGTGCAACATAAAGCCTCTGTTTGCGATCTCTTTCGTTCATTGCTTGGTAAAACTCCTGTTAGGTCATTCAAGAAGCATTTTCTACCTGCACTGCCGAATCGCAGGGCAGTCGTGAGAGTGGGCCGGGTACCACCCCCGGCCCACAGAACACGTGTGTTAAGTTAACTTTTTACTGCGCCAAGCGTAAGCCCACGCACGAGGTGACGCTGCACAAACAAGATGAAGATCAGCACTGGGATCATCGCTGCAGAACCGGCTGCGGCCAGGAAGCCCCACTCCGTACCGCCCGACGACGAGTCGAAGGTCGAGATGGCGACCGGCAACGTGCGAATCTGTGTATCGGTGAGGTAAAGCGTCAGCAGGAACTCGTTCCACGAGAAGATAAGCACAAGAATCGCCGCTGCTGCAAGGCCAGGGGCCGCCAATGGCAGTATCACGCGCCAGAAAGTCGTCCAGCGATTGGCTCCATCGACCAGCGCGGCGTCGTCGAGGTCCTGCGGAATGTCATCGAAGAAGCTCTTGAGAAGCAGAATTGCGATGGGCAGGTTGATCGTCACATGTGCGAGGATGACACCATGATAGGTGTCTAGCCAGCCCAGGCGGTTATACATCAGATAAAGCGGTAGCACGACGGCGACCGGTGGCATAAATCGTGTGGAAATCACGAAGAAGATCCAGTTTTGCTCACCCCACACCTTCAAGCGCGAGAGGGCGTATGCCGCTAGCGTGCTCACGAGGATGACGATGCCCGTGCTGACGAAGCCGATGATGATGCTGTTCATGATATAGGGAACGGAATAGTAACCGAGCGAGCCGCCGCCGCCCGTTCCACGCCGGCCACCGAGTTCCTGAACTACTTCACCGTAATCGCGACCGCCGACAACAACCTCCCACCAAGTAGTGGTGGTATCCTCGAAGGTGACGTGTGGTGGCATCTGGAAGAAGTACTGGAAGGGCTTAAACGATGCCCCAACCCACCAGTAAATGGGGAAGACAAAAATCGCCACGACGATGAGTGTCACAAAGGTGAGTATCGCCTTACGGATAAGCTCGTTGCGATGGTGTGCACGACGCGCTGCGCTGAGCGTTTCGCGCTGGGTTTGCAGGCTTGGTGCCTGGCTCTGCTGAGAGATGGATGCCATGGTGTCGTTACCCTACCACTTTACACGGAACACGCGCTGGTAAATGAAAGCGGTGATCCAGGCAATAATCAAAATAAAGATGCTTAGCGTGGCACCGTAGCCCCACTTAAGCTGGTTGAAGATCGTCACCGCGCCGTAGTAGCTAAGGGTGAGCGTTTTTTGTCCAGGGCCGCCGGAGGTCATGATGTGGACATAATCGTACACGCGGTAGAGGTCGACAAGGCGGAACAACACAGCCACCAACAACACACCGCGTAACAACGGTAGTTTGATGCGCACCAAGCGCTGAAGCCAGTTCGCGCCGTCCACCCGCTCCGCGTTGCGCCACGTGGCGGTGCGTTGC
>CAYSVE010000842.1:0-2486 GCA_964434365.1 uncultured Anaerolineaceae bacterium
GGAGAATTCTATCTTGAAATGTTTAATTATTATCCTTCTTATGCTGGCAGCATCAACATCCGTCGCTCTCGGTCAACAACAAAATGTGGTGGTGTGTGGAGAAGAAGTACTCTCCGAATTTACTGATGCTGGCGAAAGACAGTATTACTCGATAAACCTCCAACCCGGCTCATCACTCAACGTGATAGCAACACCTATTGGCGAAACACTCAAGACCGATCTGATGGTGCTTGATCCTGTGAACAACGTCATTGCTGAAATGAACCCCAATAGGCTCAGTCAGGGCGACACGTCCATAGTCGAAACACCGACTATTGGTTCTCGTGGAGCGATAACAGTTATTGCTGCAAATTGGGAACTCGTTAACCAAGGGGATTTGTATATGTTCAACGATTCGTTTGGAGTTGGGCTATACACGATCGGTTTTCAGTGCACTCTACCAACGGGTGAAGTAGTTACACCTGGAGCGCTCGTCACGCCAACTCCGCAAGCTACAGCGACTCCCGAGGTACAGAACTTCATTGGTTTCCCCGGTCTTCAACCGGTGAGTTTCAGGGAAGGCGTAACGGTCCCACTACAACCATCTACTCTCAATGCGGGTACAATCTCCCCGGGTTTCGAGGGGATTTTCGGCTTCGCCTTCACTGGTAATGCAGATGATACAGTCGTTTTGGATGTTGAGCGTGTTTCAGGAAATCTCAACTTGGGGATAGCGGTACTTGCAGCGGATAACACGGTGGCCTTCCAGGCGAGTTTGGTGACGAGCAGTACGCTCAGTACCACGTTTACGCTCCCCACAGGTGGGGATTACACCATCGGCGTGTTCCGCGTGGATTTGGTGCCGCCCGCTGCACCGGAGGCGACAGCGTTCACGGTGCAGGCGACGGTCAACCCGTAGCGCGTTCGGTCGGTGCGGTTCGAAAGCGGCGGGGGTTATCCGGTATACTGAGTGCGACCCACTTAGTATTTTTCGGAGACACCCCCTATGGTTCAAGAGAACACCACCCGACCGACCCCGGCCTACTACAGCGCAGCGCACATCAACCTGGACGACTTCGCCGCGCTGTGTGCGCAGCAAACCCAACTCGCGGATTATCCGCTTGCCAGCGGCGTCGAGCAGAACATCCTCGTTTACGAGGGCGATACCTTCCGCAATGCGGTCGGTGATGCAAGCGCCGAAACCACCCTGCGCGATGAACTGTGCCGCGCGCTGAGGGACGGCCCGGGCGTACTGATCGTCAAGCGGGCGTATGACGACCTGAGCGTCATCGACCGGACGACGGCGGTTTTCCGCGAGATTGTGGAAGCGGAGAAGGCCGCGAAGGACGGCAAAGGCGACCACTTCGGCAACAACGAACGCATCTGGAACGCGATCCAGAAGGCGTGTGTGAAGGACCCGAACGCGTTTATCGATTACTACGGCAACCCGGTGATGGCGACCGCAAGCGCGGCGTGGCTCGGCCCGAACTACCGCATCACCGCGCAGATGAACAACGTCAAGCCAGGGAACAAGGCGCAGTCGGTGCACCGCGACTATCACCTGGGCTTCCAGGCGAGCGAGGTCGTGGCGCAGTACCCGGCGCACATGCAAATCGCGTCGCAGTACCTTACGTTGCAGGGGGCTGTCGCGCATGTGGATATGCCACTGGAAACGGGCCCGACGCTGCTGCTGCCGTACAGCCATCAATACGAGCCGGGATACATCGCGTACACGATGCCGGCGTTTAATGCGTATTTCCGGGAGCATCACTCGCAGGTGCCGTTCGAAAAGGGCGACATGGTGTATTTCAGCCCGGCGCTTTTCCATGGGGCGGGCGAAAACGTCTCCGATGGCGACCGGTTGGCGAACTTGATACAGGTGTCGTCGGCGTTTGGCCGTACGATGGAAACGGTCAACAACCGCGTGATGATCGATGTGGTGTACCCGGCGTTGCTGGCACGCATCGAGGCGGAGACGGTGACCAACAGCGTCGTGCAGAATACGATTTCTGCGGTGGCCGATGGCTACTCCTTCCCGACGAACCTCGACAGCGACCCGCCCATCGGCGGCAACGCCCCGGCGACGCAGGCGGATATCACCCGCCGCGCAGTGGCTGAGCGCTGGCCGCTCGCACAACTGCAATCGACGTTGGATGCGTACGCGGCTCGCCGCGAAGCCTAACCCTTCACTTCACCCTCACAGAAAGGCAGCGCCCTATGACGTGGCTCAACGACCGCTTCGGCACCCCTAAGCCCATCATCGCGATGTGTCACTTTAGGGCGCTGCCGGGTGACCCCGGTTACGACCCTGACGGCGGCCTCGGTGCCGTCGTCGAAAGTGCGCGTGATGACCTGCTCGCGTTGCAGGAAGGCGGGGTCGATGCGGTGATGTTTTCCAACGAGGCGAGCCTGCCCTACCTCACCAAAGTGGAGCCGATAACTGTGGCGTGCATGGCGCGGGTTATCGCCGAATTGCGCCCGCAGATTACGGTGCCGTACGGCGTGAA
>CAYSVE010000843.1:0-1910 GCA_964434365.1 uncultured Anaerolineaceae bacterium
CCGTTATTGTTGTCCACGCCCAGATGCAGGCTGTCCTCGCGGGTGGTGAGGACCTGCGCTGCAAAATTTGTGAATGGGGCAGAGGGCGGCGAATCGACGATGTCGGCACTATCCGATGGGTGTTCGATGTGCAGGATGGGGTCGCCGACGACGTTGAAGAACGCCACCCTGTGGAATTGTGGATGAACCCGGCTAAAGCTCTGGACGTCGCTGCGGAGTACCTGAAGCGAGGCCCGATACAGGTCAGTTTCCGGCGCGCTGTTGGCGAGCACCTGTACAGCACGAAGCTGCGACAGGAACTCCAGCGCGTGTTGTGTCTGCACAAAGTTAGCGTAGACGTGGGCGGCTTGCGTATTCAGGTTTTGTTGTTCGACATCGGTCGAAGTCTGCTGAAAGGCGTTCGAGAAAAAGTATTGCGTGAATAATCCGACACCTGTAAGCGGAATGAACAGGAGGATGAGGAAAAGAGCAAGCAACTTTGTCCTGAGGTGACGCCACCTGAGCACGGTTCTTCCCTGACGTTTGGCTTCCAATACGAATTTTAATGGACCAACAGCCGATCCGGTGGTGCTATACATCATGACCTGTTGTTCCAATTGCCACTTCAGTATGAGTGTGGCGAATCGGGTACAGCACTTGCACGGCGATAATCGCACCCGCCGTGCGCAGGAGTTTTTTTGCCGAAGGCACTCTTGCGCTACCATTGGGCCTGTGATGCGACTGGCCACAGGTCGGCGAAGGCTTATGCGCCCGATGGCGGTCGGTGGGAGGAAGAAAACGAGGCGATGAACAAACAAGCGGTGATCGACAAGATTGTGGAACTGGGCATGCTGGCTGTTATCCGTGGGCCATCGCCAGAACTCACGCTGAAGATGGTCGATGCGCTGGTAAAGGGCGGTGTGACGGGCATCGAGATTACGTTTACCACGCCGGATGTGCTTCGGGTGTTCACCGATTTGCGCGACACATACGGCGACGATATTCTGCTTGGCATGGGCACTCTCACGACGCCCGAGCACGCACAACAGGCGGCAGATATCGGGGCGGCCTTCGTGGTAAGCCCGCACACCGAAAAAGAGCTTGGCGAGGCGATGGTTGCGACCGGACTGCCCACGATGATGGGCGTTATCACGCCATCGGAGGTGGCGGCGGCGCTCAAGCTGGGAGCGGATGTCGTGAAGCTGTTCCCGGGGTCGCTCACCGGGCCGTCCTATGTGAAAGCGCTACGCGGCCCCTACCCCAACCTGCCGATTATGCCCACGGGCGGTGTGTCGGCAGAGAATGTCGCGGCGTGGTTCGCGGCTGGTGTGATGGCCGTCGGCGCGGGGAGTGCGCTGTGCCCAACGGCCTGGGCGAAAGCAGGGCGCTTCGACGACATTACGGCCCGCGCGCGGGCTTTCGTCGATGCCCTGGAAAAAGCACGCGAATAGCCCCCTCAGGAGAAACACGCATGCCAGACCACCCCCTCACCCCCAGGGACGTACCGACGTTCTACTTCGTCGGCGTCACCACCAAAAAATCATCCATTATGCGCATCTTCCCAAAGTGGATAGCGGCGCTGGGGCACCCAGACGTTGTCATCGAAGGCATCGACCATCCGCTGAACGACACGCCAGCGTCGTACCGACAGACGGTCGCGTTCATCAAGCACGATCCGTTATCGTTGGGTGGGCTGGTGACGACGCACAAAATCGCGCTGTTTAACGCCTCGCGCGATTTGTTCGATGGGGTGCACCCACTGGCCGAACTCACAGGCGAGGTGTCGTGCATTTCGAAAGCGGACGGGGCGTTGTGGGGCCATGCGAAGGATCCCATCACCGGTGGGCTGAGCCTGCACGCCATTTTGGGCGATGGCTACTTTGGGCGTACGGGGGGGCATGTGCTGTGCTTTGGAGCCGGGGGCGCGGGTA
>CAYSVE010000843.1:1920-2484 GCA_964434365.1 uncultured Anaerolineaceae bacterium
CGCCCGCCCGTCCCGCCCCCGCCCCCGTCGGCCGCCCCCGCCCGCCCGCGCGCCGCCCCGGCGCCCGCGGCGCGGGTAAGGCGCTAACGCTGCACCTGATGCAGCAAAACAAGCCCGAAGACCGCCCGGAGCGGGTGATTGTCACCAACCTCACGCAGCCCAACCTCGATGCGATTGCCGGGCTGGCCGCCAAATTAGAGACCGACATCGACTTCGAGTACGTTGTCAACGGCGACGCCAACGTCGGTGACAGGCTGATGGCGGGTTTGCCACCCGGTAGTGTGGTCATCAACGCAACCGGGATGGGCAAGGACATCCCCGGCTCGCCGATTACCGGCGATGGTGTGTTCCCTGCGGATGGCATCGCGTGGGAACTGAACTATCGCGGCGAACTCGACTTCTGGCATCAGGCGACCGCGCAGCAGGCAGCACGCAATCTTACGGTCGAGGCGGGGTGGCTGTACTTCCTCCATGGTTGGACGCAGGTCATCGCCGAGGTGATGCACATCGACCTGACGCCGACGTTATTTGCGAAACTGGCGGAGATCGCGGAGCCGTTTCGGC
>CAYSVE010000844.1:0-2483 GCA_964434365.1 uncultured Anaerolineaceae bacterium
AATGCCCCAGTCAAACTCCAGCTTATCGACATCATTTTCGGTGGTAATGTAACAAGAACCTATATGTTGCATAATAATCTCCTTTTTTATGTTTACTGTGAACTATAACCGATCTTGCAATTCCGTCCAATTTGCATTCGGGTGCGGCAGGTGCCACAACGGGTACCTACCCGAGACGGTGAACGCCTACAGTTGCAGGTGTTCCTCGATGTATTCCGCTGCCGTCTGCTGTGGCGGAATACGTTTGTGTATGTTGGCATTGCGATTCCCCTTGAGTTCGGGTTGGGTCTTATCATCGCGCTCTCACTGGCGACCATCACTGCGGGGCGCGGCGTTCTACACAAACTGTTGATCATCCCTCAGATGCTCGCGCCAGTTGCGATGGCCCTCATGTGGAAATTCATGTACAACGATGAACTCGGCCAATGACGATCAACGTCCCACTGAACAATGAGCTGCAAACGTTAGATGTGAGGGCAATGGACGAGGATGCTCTCGAGGTCGCGCGAAATAAGTTTGAGCAACGTTGGAATCGCTCGAACGTATTCCGCTCAGTTGTTGCCATTTTCGTAGCAATTCTGCTGATGATCGTACTGGTGATGATCTGATGTCTCACGACGCTCACCCCCTATGTGATGTAGATGCACGTAGGGGGTACGGTTCACAACTGTGGCAAAGAGACGGGAAAATCGATTAACATAACCTGAACGGGTATTGGCACCTCATCTTTTTCGCCCTCCTCATCGCCAGCTTGCTGGGTTAATACACCATTGAGGATGAGCCGACTCGCACATGCTCGCATACTCGGTCATCCACAGGTTTCCTTCAGGGCGCGTGTTTCACGCTATTCATTCTTTTGCGGTATGGGCGGCGCGTCCGCTTCCTCGCTTTGCCACGGCCAACGGCCTTCGATTTCCAGTACCAGCGTCCAGCTGAGGAAGGTGCGAATAACGACCAGCAAGCCCAGCACCCCCAGGCTAACGAAGGTCGGCTCCACCGCCACCGTTTTGACAATATCGGCAGCAACCAGCACTTCCAGACCCAACAACAGCGCCAGTCCGATATTGATCTTTAGAAGACGGTAATGGTTAGGCTCAGGCTGTGATGATACCTGTCCTCTGCTTCGAAAATATCTCCAGAATGCCACCCAAATGCCGACACAAATCACACCCACACCGAGTACATCGATCGCAACGCCAATCATCTCCAAAATGCTCTCGATTTCATGGGTGAGTGTCTCAAAATCAAGCACTGCACTACCTCCATTGTTATCTGGTGAATTAGATTACGCCATCTCTGCGCTGCCGTGACGCCGGTTTAAGGCACATGCCGCTGCCCGCGTGGCAACCATCCAACGGCTGCATATGCCTTACGACATCTGCGGGTGGATGATGGTGTGCCAGGTCATGTGTTAATAAAGCGCCCGGCCTTCACGATGCGTGTAAAAACCGCCCTATGGTCGGCGCATTTTAGCGCCGTGCCGCACGGTGCCCCTTACAAGTAGTCAAACTCCTTATCCACATGAGCCACAGACAGGCCCACAATCAGGCCGGCCAGCATCAAACCCCCAAACAGAAAAAACACCACGACGCCAGGTACTTGAAGGATCGCAGCTGCTTGATTGATGTGATCCAACCAGGCTTGATCGGCGCGGTCGCGCAAAATTCTATCTAGCCAGATGACGTACAGCACACCGAATAGATAGATATAAATCTTGCGCAAACGCCATGCAGCCGCCTCGAAGAAGCTAATCAGGGGTTTGTTATTTATCAGGCTTTCTACGAGGTCTGGATTTGCGTGTGGTGCATAGTTTAGGGTCTTTGGTTCTAGAGAAATCTCATTGAATAGGGGGGCAATGTAGTCCTTTTCCAGGTGACGAACGCGGTCCTTGATGATGACATATGCGAGGAAGCGCCGAGCTTCGACCATCAGGAAAACAAATATCAACAGGACGCTGGCCAGTAGAATGATGTGGCTCACATTGGGATTGGTAAAGTAGAACGAGATCAACCCGCTGGTAACCACAACGGCACCCCCTGTTGTTACATCTAGGCGCCCCCGCAACGCCGTTTCCCGCGCTGTTTCTGACCGGAACAGGTGGATAACGAAGGTTTGAACATGATCAATTGCCTTCAGCTTAGCCTTAATTTGTTGCTCTTCCAAGATTTGTTGTTCTTCCATGCCAGTATCCCTCTCTACTGTCTTAAAGTTGGTCTGTTCGTAGGTTCAGGGGCCGCAGTTACCCGTGGCACTTCTTGAACTTCAACCCGCTGCCACATGGGCACGGGTCGTTCCGTTTAGCCCGGGCAAATGCCGCTTCGAGCGTGGCATCCAACTGCTGCATATGCCCCACGACATTTGCGGGGGAACGACGATGGGCTATTTCATTGGCCATAAAGCGCATCGGCTCGTCGACGTGTGTGAAAAAGGCCTTGTAGCCTGCACACAAGTAGTTGAGGCCAGGGTCACCAGTGGGGGTGTCG
>CAYSVE010000845.1:0-2474 GCA_964434365.1 uncultured Anaerolineaceae bacterium
GCTGCAAGGTGGCGTGGAGCGCTCCCGCCTGTGAAGCTATGTATGACCCACATCTTTACCTCCCCCCTCACCCCCTCTCCCTTAGGGGTTCAGGGGCGGACAGGTGGGTTAAGGCAATGGTTGGCGTCGCAACGGACACGACGGTGTCGTGTCCCTACGGGTGATGACGGTGTTGTAGGGACACAACACTGTTGTGTCCGACCCTGTTGGCGAATCAAGTTAAGCGGCGGCGAGCCGGGCGAAGGCTGAGACTTTTGTCATCGCTCGCTCCTTGCCGCTGAGCCAATCCAGCACGCGCATCAGATTCATCGCCGCAGCAGTCATCAGGTTTTGCAGATGTACTTTGTCCAGCCCCCGGTAGCGGGTGCGACGCATCCCCAGCACGCCGACAGCCTGCGAAATCGTGCCTTCAACTCCTGCCCGTTTCTTGTAGGCTTCCTGAAAGTCGCCAGTTTGCTCACGTTCACGGGCTGCTTGCAAAGCCCTGAACTCGGGTTCTGGCAGGAACCCCAGCAGTCTTCCCGCAGTTTTGGAGCGTGTACATCGGTCACGCGTTATGCAATCGTGGCAGACAGCGGTTGGGAATTTCACCTGGGTAATGGGTTTACCACGTCGATCGATGCGGTCGTACCACTGGTTTGTCGTATGTCCCTGCGGACAGGTCACGATGCGCTGTTCAAAGTCGATGTGGAAGTCAGATATATCGAAGGCATCGGCTTGCTTGGCTTGCCAACTGACATCGGCACGGGTCGGTCCCAACAAGTCCACACCATAATCGTTGCAGCTATTCAAAAAAGCAGAGGCTGATCCATAGCCGCCATCGACTAGATGCTCACCAGGCAAACACTGTTTCCGTGCTAGTTCAGCGTGGATTGGCTCAACGACATCGTTGTCGGCTGTGGTTGCCAGCGTGGTCTCCACATGGGTGACGAGGTTTGGGGTCTTCTCATCGCAGGTTTCGGTCAGATGGACCTTGTAACCGACCCATTCGCTGCCCCGTTTCTTGCTCAAGCGGGCATCGGTGTCATGCGGTGAGGTCAGGATGCGTTCTCCAGGCGGGGTATTGCCTTTGCGCCGCCAGCGTGTCTGGTCATCCTCATCTTGATAATATTGCAGCACCCACACCCGCCTGAGTACCTCCACCTGCTGTAATTGACCCAGTTCTGGTTGTTCGGCGTAGACTCGCGTTAATAATTCAATACCATCACGCCCGACTTGTTCGCCGAGTGCCAACCGTTCGTCTTCTTTCTGCGGAAGCCGATACTCGCTGAAGGGACGACTATAACGCTTGAACCACGCATCGGGTACCCATGCCTTCAGCCAATCCGGGGCGGTTGTCGCTAGTTCGTTGAGTGCCGCCCGCATTGTTTCGCCGACGAACTCAATACGATTCAGTTCGCGTACATTCGCCAGGATATGTGTTGAGTCCGTGCGCTGTTTGCCACCTGCTTTGAGCAGTTGCCGCTCTTGAAAACCTGCCAGCATGATTTCAAGCAATCGCGCTTCGGCACCATGAGCGAGCAACCGCTGGCGAAACTCACTCAACACCGAAAAGTTGAACCCATCGTCAGTCAGTTCCAGACTGAGTGCGTACTTCCAGTCGATCCGCGCCCGCACCGCGTCGGCTGCCTGCCGATCCGTCATGTTCTCTGCAAACTGCATTACCGTTACCAGTGCCAGACGCCACGGTGGTTCAGCCAACTGTCCGACGTTGGGAAACAGATCGCTGAACTGCTCATCGCTAAACAACGTACCGAGTTCATCACGCATCTGCATGTAGCCATTACCTTTGCGGAACGCCGCTTTTGCGACTTGAGCGGTGGTTTCGGGGACATCGGGAATGTAGCGCGGGTGCAGGGTCATGGCTGATCTCCTCAACACAATTTGAGACAAAAAACGGGACTTTATCGCCCCATTTTCACTCAAAATCGCTCTCATGTCGATTCGCCAACAGGGTCTGACACAACACTGTTGTGTCCGCCGACGAAAATTATGACAAGGTGAATAAATACCGACACCGTCGTGTCCGTTGCGACGCCAACCATTGCCTTCACCCACCTGTCCGCCCCTGAACCCCTTGTGGGAGAGGGGGCCGGGGGGTGAGAGGTCAAGGCCGCCCCCAATTCCGAATGCCCCGTTTCATGCGCAGGGCAATCGCGTGGTGTTAAAAACGGACGAGGCAAGCCCCGTCCCGCCGTCAGCCCATGATCCCGCTGAGCGCCGACCCGGCCACGCCCACCAGCGCCGTGCTGAGTACGGCTTGCAGCGCGCCAATGACCAGCCCGGCGATGATGATGGCGACAATCGCCATGACCAGCCCGATGTCATAGGCTTCACCGATGCGGCTGGCGATGCGGAGAACGCAGCCCCGCTGTTGGACGAGCGGGTGGAGGCCGCGGAGAGTGAGGGCGATCGCGCCGATGCTGACGCCGGCCGTGAGGCGCCGGGGCGAGCGACGCAGACGGTTGTGCTCG
>CAYSVE010000846.1:0-2471 GCA_964434365.1 uncultured Anaerolineaceae bacterium
GAAACTGGTCTTCGTGCAGGACCCGCCCACACCAGCGGCTTTGGTTGTCTGGTTCTGCGGATTATTCCTCGGCTTGCACTTCATCGTGGATACTCATACCCAGCGACAACTACTCGTCGACTACCGTTTTTTGTCTGGAATGCGCCGGTTCGTAGCGCGGCGCGCGCTTACGAACATCGTCACCAACGCGTACCTGAAGCAGTTGTTGCAAGGTTGGGGGGCACCGGCCCTCGTCATGGAAGACCCGCCGCTGAATATCGCCGATGAGATTGTGCCAGATACCCTCTCGGGTGACTTTAACGTGGTTTGGGTGAACGTGGCCGCCGTCGATGAGCCGCGCGATGTCGTATTGGAGGCCGCCGAAAAGCGCCCATATATTACATTTTACGTCACGAGCGATTACGACCGAACGGCGGACCTGCGCGCGTACAAACAGTGCGCTCCACAGAATATGATCTTCACCGGCTATCTAGGGAACATGGACTATTATCGGCTCCTGAAGTCGGCAAATGCTGTAATGACCTTGACGACATGGAACTACACCTTGCAACAAGGGGCCTGCGAGGCGATGTGGTTAGGGCGTCCGGTCATCACGTCAGATTGGCCGATACTGCGAAGTTACTTCTCGCAGGGTGCGCTATTTGTCGACAATTCCAGCGGATCGCTCATCGACGCGTTGGACGAAATGCAGGCGAATCACGCGCGGTATGTCGAAGAAATAAAAGGGCTTACCGAACTGCGTAGCGCAACGTGGGCAGCGCAAGTCGATGACCTTATGAAGCAGATTCACCATCGGATTTGAGCCACGCCGAAAGGGCACGGTCGAGCAAGTGCTGTAGGGCGAGGGTATCTGCGGCGAAGATTTCGTGCAGTTCGGCAACCGTATCCGAAGAGATTGGCTGTGTCGGCTGTGTACTGGCTTGCGAGAGGCGGGCGCGAATAGTCTGCTGAAAGCTAGACGGAACCATTGTCTGGTAGATGCGCTTCAGCATGGGATGACGGTTCAGCCACCGCTGCGCACCGGTCTCGCGCTGGTTGTGATGACTTTTCAGCGTTTCGAATGTGGGTACGCCGTCGACACCGAGGAACGCGTAGATACGCGCCATGGTTCCATGTGGGGCCTCGCGAAAGTCCTCGAATAGTTCCACATGTAGTTGGTCGCGCGGGAAGTAATCGAAAAACCGCGACAAATGTGCGTGATAAAAACTGAATGTGAGCGCATACGTCCCAGGCGGCGCATCGAAAACCGGCAGCAGCCCTCGTTCGGCTGCGATCACGGCTTCGAATGGTCGAGCCTCGGTGCCCTGGTGCACACGAAACCAGTAGTGCGAGAGTGTGCGCTCGACGGGGTTCCGCAGCATAACGATTAGCTTGCACACCGGGATTTGCTCGCGAATTCTTTGCGGCACACCAGGCCGACCGATATATGTCGGGGTCGCTTCTCCACGGTAAAGAAAATCGCGCCCGGCCTCGAATAGCGCCTCATACGCTTCACGCGTTGTGATCGCATCGACCCCTGGCGGCACACATGCGTCTCCGCCATAAATGTAGAAGCGAGGCTCTTTCATGGGTGACATGTAAATCTGTGGGTGTGCCTTCAGGTGATGGTACAACGAGGTCGTCGCACATCGTGGCGCACCGATGACCATGAAGTTTGGCAATGTCATGGGCACTCAGCCATCGACCTGCATTGTGCTGCTGTGCAACCGATACATCTGTGCATACGTGCCATCGGCAATTTGCATCAGTTCCTCGTGCGTCCCCTGTTCGACGACACGACCGTGCGCCAACACCAAAATTCGGTCGGCCATTGCCACCGTGCTGAACCGGTGAGAAATAATCAAGGTGGTTTTTTCGGCAGTGCGTGCAGCCAGGTGCGATAAAACACGATGCTCGGTGCGTGCATCCAGGCTCGCGGTCGGCTCATCGAAGACGAGGTAGGGGGCTTCGCGGGCCAGTGCGCGAGCAATCGCGAGTTGCTGCCACTGCCCGCCCGATGGATCGTGGTCGCCGAAACGACGACCGAGCCGGGTATCATACCCGTTCGGCATCGCGTCGATCATACCATCGATACCCGCTCGCCGCGCAATCTCCACGACACCCTCGCGATCTGTGGCATAGGTTGTCACATTGCCATACGCGATGTTATCGGCGGCAGTCGCCTCATAGCGCGCAAAGTCTTGGAGGATGAACCCAACCTGCTGACGCACCGTTTCGGCGCTGAGGGCGCTCAAGGGCTGCTCCCCGAGGCGAACTTCGCCGTGTGTCGGCTCGTAGATTTTGGCGAGCAACTTGACAATTGTGGATTTACCTGCGCCGTTCTCGCCAACGATTGCGACCGATTCCCCTGGAGCGATCTCGAAGGAAACATCGGTAAGCACTTCATCGTCTTTACCCGGATACGTGAAGGATACATCTCGGAACTCGATACTCCCTGCCGACACATCTGCTGAACCGTCGCTAACATCGAC
>CAYSVE010000847.1:0-2470 GCA_964434365.1 uncultured Anaerolineaceae bacterium
GGTGGCCGTGGGGGGGGGGGGTGCGTCGGGCTGGCTTCGGCGGGCGGGTGGCGGTGGCGGTGGCTGGCGCGGTGGCTGTTTCGGTGGGCGTGGGTGGGATGTACAGGTTGAGCGCAAATGCCCGCACGGCGTCGTCGGTAAACAGCCACACAGTCATCCCATTGAAGGCCGCTTGCAGGCTATCGCCCGTGATGTCGGTAAAGGCCTCCTCGACCGATGCGTCGTTCCGCAGGTCGCGTGCAAAGGTGTAGAGCGTTTCCAGGCCGTAGGTATCGGCGATGTAGAGCACCAATGCGTAGCTTTGCGCCGTCCACAGCCGGTCGTCGCGCCGATTCTCCAGTTGTTCGAGCGAGTACAGCCCGCCCGTGCGCCCGGCCTGCACCGCCGTCGCGTATAGGTCTCGGCTGAGTGTTGGCGTGTAGAGTTCGGCCAGGCCGGCACGCAACCACCCCGGCACCTCGACACCCGCCCAGGCGCTTTCGTACAGCCAATCGACCCAGAATGCTGCCATCGTCCGCTGGGCACTCGCTACCGTGACGCGACTGCCTGCCGTCAGCGGAATGTAATCGGCATAGATGCGCTCGGCGAAGGCTGGATCACAGTCCAGCAGGATGCCGCTTCGCCGCCCGACTGCAACCACCGCGCCGCCCTCGCCGACTTCACAGCCGGGTACCAAATCGTTCGGGTAGAGCATCACCTGGGCGGGGCGTTCGCTGTTCGCCTGCGCCGAAATTTCCTCGTAGATGGGCCGCACCTGCCCCAGCAGCCGCTCGACTGCGGTGGCATCCTCTGGCACAACCAAAGTGAGCGGAATCGCATCGGATGCCCCCACGGTCCACGCGCGGCGCGCATCGGTGATAACGACGGTGTCGTTGGCCGTCGCGGTCGTCAGCCCGACGAAGCGCCACGTGAACCCGACTTCGGTGTAAAGTGTGGGCGGGTTCGCCCGTGGGAACTCCCACACTACCTCGAAATCGACACTGTCCGGTTCGATGGGCACAGCCAGCACCGTCGAGGTGCCATCGGGCAGGCGTAGTTCGAGGGTGGCGCTTTGCAGCGGGGTGACCTCGCGCAGCCGCGCCGAAAACCACACACCCGACGGGAAAACCACTTCGGTGTCCCAGCTTTGTATAAAGCCGATGTCCTGCAATTCCTGCTCTTGCTCTTGGGCATGGGCAGGCAGCGTTACCATCAACAGGGCCAGAACACCCACAGCGAGTAGACGTCTCATGCGAATACGGTCACCAGGGCCAGTTGGACGAAGTTGTACGCGAAGTGGGCGATGATGGCGGCGGTAGTTCCCCGGCGCTCGCGGAGCACGCCCATCGCCAACCCGACGAGGGCAATCATCACCGAAGCGGGGGTAAAGGCGTACTGAAGATGCACCGCTGCGAAAAAGATCGATGTTGCGGCCAGCCCGAACACCGGCTGCAACGCCCCCCGGAACAGAATTTCCTCGCCGACGGCTGCGGATGTCGCCGCAAGGAAGGCCACCGGCAACGACGCGCCTAACGCCAACGAAATCTGCTCAGAGGCGACGGATTGCTCGGCAAGGGCATCGGGCGCGAGCAATAACCACACCCCCGCCCCCGCAATAATGAACAGGTAGCACCCAGCAGCCGTGAGCAACCCGGCAACGATGTCGCCGGTGTTAGGCCACGTAAGGCCCAGGCGGTGCAGTACGGCGCGCCAATCTCTGCGGATGAACAAGCCGACACCGAGCGCGGCCATCAGGGGCATTACGACGAGGCTGAGCACCGAATCCCATGGGCTGATGCCATTTTCGGCCACTTCCTCCGCGACCCCTTCAAGGCCACCGATGAGCGCGTAGTTAAGCGCCAGCATCACAAGGATGGTGAGCGCGAAGATGAGGGCTGTAAGGTGTACGCGCGAGGTCGGGCGGAAGGCGTCGCCGAAGATGCGCCCGGCGTATACCCGCGCCCGTGCCGAAGCCATCAGCGACACGGATAGCCCCGCACCGACAATCGCGAGCAAGAACACGCTGGTCGCCGTGACCAGGCTAATGTTGAGCGGTTCGGTGGGGGTTGCCGTCTCGGCAAAGGCGGGGTTGGCCTCGGCGGCAGCGCCCATCACCACCCCCGCCGCAATGAGCACCACCATGCCGATCATCGCAGCGAGCAGGAAGTTGTGCGTGGCGATCCACGGACGCGGGTTGGTGTCGGCTTCGGCTTCGGCGAGGGCGGCGGTACCATAGGGGTACGCCAACACTGGCCGCACCGCTTCTTTCTGGGCGTCGATGCGGTTGGCCACCCGGATTACCCCGACCATGTACACCACAAAAATGGCGCTCTCCATCGTGTGAGCTTGCCTGCACTTTCGGTCATCGTAGCGTTCATTATAGTGCAGGCCTCGTCACAAGCCATGCTGAGGGTGGGGGCGCATCGCCTATTGACCGCCCGACTGGCCCTGTGCTATATTATTTTTCGCGTCAGCACCCAGGAGGGGTGGG
>CAYSVE010000848.1:0-2457 GCA_964434365.1 uncultured Anaerolineaceae bacterium
CGGGTGGCAAGGGCTCTACCGAAATGGCCATGCTTGCGCGGTGTGGGGAGAATCACGACGCGGTGCTGCGGCAGATTCTCGGCCAACACACGGTTATGCATCCACCACAGCTACAGCAGTGGGTCGAGTTGCTCGGGCGATGGATCGTTAATAGCCCAGGTGATGCCCCACACCATCAACGCCTCGATGACCCCAAGTGTGTCTTCCCCAGCGCGTGTTAGGCGGTATTCCGTCGATTTACGCCCCAGGTTGTGATACTTCTCCACAATACCTACGGCTTGCAAAAACTTGAGACGCTTCGCCAGTAAGCTCCGCGAAATTCCGGGTAGGCCGCGCTCTAACTCGTTGAAGTGCCGCGTCCCCGTAAGCATATCTCTGATAATGAGCAGGGTCCAGCGATCACCAAGCAGTTCGAGGGCCTGGGCGACCGGGCAATACTGACCGTACGATTGCATAGCAACCTCCTCCACACCAGCTATACGACCAGTTTAGTTTATGAACTAGACCCGTCCAAACGAAACCTCCTACGCTAAATCTATCGAATTGCGAGTAGGAGAATGCGAATGAGTAACGCAGAGAAGGGGCAGGTCATCAAGAGTGCCGCCGAGGTATACGACGAGTTCTACCTTCCGGCGCTGTTCGGCGCGTGGGGGCCGCGCGTGGTCGCTGCTGCTGCCGTAAAGGCAGGGAATCGTGTGCTCGATGTTGCCTGCGGAACGGGTGTCGCGGCGCGGGCTGCCGCCGAAGTCGTCGGTAGCGGAGGGTCGATTGTCGGACTGGACGTCAACGAGGGAATGCTCGATGTCGCACGCCAGCACAGCACCGTGATCGAGTGGCGCGCTGGCCACGCAGAAAGCCTCCCCTTCGACGATAACAGCTTCGATGCGGTGTTAAGCCAATTCGGGTTGATGTTCTTCGAAGATAGGATAAAGGCCTTACAGGAGATGTACCGCGTGCTAAAGCCCGGCGGGAAAATGGCCGTCGCGGTATGGGACACACTCGAAAATACACCTGGCTATGCCGATGTGGTGGCGATTTTGCAGAGGTTATTCGGTGAGGATTACGCAAACGGCCTCCGTGCGCCCTACGTTTTGGGCAACACGACAGAACTCAAAGCGCTGTTCGATGATGCGGGCATCGTGGGGGCACAAATCGATACGCAGCCATACGAAGCGACCTTCCCATCCATCGAGGATTGGATGTTCACGGATGTGAAAGGGTGGGTACTCGCCGATATGCTCGACGACACGCAGTATGCACACCTGCTCGCAGAAGCCGAAAAATCACTGGCGCGCCACCTCACCGAGGATGGCCGCGTTGTGTTTTCGGCTCCCGCACACATCGTGACGGCGCAAAAGCCGAGCTAACGTCGGTTCCGGGCCGCGCACTGCATTGCATCACGCGATGGGGTGTGCGGCCAACTGATCCAGCAGTACCTTCACATCGGGTACGATGATCGTATCGGCCACGGTGAGCGCATCGGAGACGACATGCGCCTGCTGGCGACCGTCGGCGTACGTCACGCGGAAGTGGCCTGTGCCCGTCGCGTCGACGTGGATCATCGGTTGGCCGGGTTGCAGGCGCGCCTCGCGCGAGCGCGACAGAATCAGCCGCTCCATGGCCTGCCCGGCCCGCAGATGCCAGGCATACCCCTGCGCCTTGCCGATGACGATCAGCTTGTAAATCGGCGTGAGGTCGTGGCGCTGGTAGAAGATGATGATGTGCGCAAAGTAGCGCTCGCTGACGTTCCAGGTGCTCTCGAACGCTTGCGCATAGGCGTTGTGCGGGTCGCGTTGGGACAAAGGCGTTCTCCCGTGTTAGTCGATGGTGTGTTCGAGTAGTTGGTCGAAAATGGACAACACAGTCGGTGTGATGTCATGTGGCCCCTCGACGAGGTCTGGGAGGATGGATACCTGGGTTTCGATGCCATTGAAATAGCGGACCACAAAACCCGCTTCGGGAAATTGATCGTTTATCGTAATGCGCGGCTGCTCCGGCCTGAGGATAAACGACTTAGAGCGAGACAGCGTACATGTGTAAAGCGATGCCCCCGCTCGCAGTTGCAGCCGGTAGTCGAAGTAGTTGGGCTGCTGGCTACGCGTCATCAGTTGGTAGACCTGCTTGAGCGACACGTAATTCAGTTCGATGATCGCGTGAGCAAACGAGCGCTCAACACCGATCCACGCCTGGTTAAACTCGCGCTCAAGGTAAGTCCAATTTGTCGGTTTGATCCCCGTCATAGTTTCGCCTCCATTATTCGATGGGCTGTTGGATAAGTTGCCCGATGTACCCCTTCAGGGTCGGCTCGATGTCCAGCCAATCGGCCAGCAACACCTTTGTTTCTGCCTCGTGGACCCTGTATCCGTCGTAGTACTCGACGCGAAAGCCACCCCCATCGCGCGCGTGGATAGCAAGCCTTGGTTGGCCGGGGCGTAACCGCGGGTGTAGCGAACGCGA
>CAYSVE010000849.1:0-2454 GCA_964434365.1 uncultured Anaerolineaceae bacterium
GGTACCATTGGTTGAGGTGCAGGTCGCTGCGTTCGGCGGCCTCTTGATGCCGACTCGCGTCGTTTTCTGGCACGATCGGCGACAGATTCAGCACGATGCCCACGTCGGCTTCGGGCACATTCCGGCGGATAAGCGGGATAGCCGCCCCGTGCGATAGATAGACGTGGTGTGTTGCCGTCAGGGCGCGCCCGAGGTTCAGCGATTGCTCGCCGGGGGCGTGTAGGCCCAGCACATATCCCAGCCACGTGAACACGTGCGGCTCGTTGAACGTCATCCAATGGCGCACACGGTCGCCGAGGGCGCGCGTGACAGCGTCGGTGTAGGCGAGGTAGTCATCGACGATGCCTCGACGACACCAGCCATCCTCTTCGCTGAGGCACTCGGGTAAATCCCAGTGATACAGCGTCGCATAGGGTGTGATGTCGGCTTCTAACAGCGCATCGACCAAGCGATCGTAGAAGCCCAACCCCGCCGGGTTCACCGGGCCGCGGCCTTCGGGCATCACGCGCGGCCACGCCACCGAAAACCGGTAGGCATTGGTATTCAGCGCCTTCATTAAGTTTATGTCGTCTTGGTAGCGGTGATAGTGGTCGCAGGCGATGTCGCCAGTGTCGTTGTTGTGGATTTTGCCGGGTTTGTGGCTGAAGGTATCCCAGATGCTGGGACCACGCCCCTCGTCGTCGATCGCGCCTTCTACCTGATACGCGGATGTTGCGGTGCCCCACACAAAATCCGTGGGGAATTCAAACTCACTCATGAACGGGTGCCTGGGTTAACGCGCAAAATAATGCTCCCCAGGGTAACCCGATTGCATGAGTTTTGCATGATTTAGCTTGCGAGCGCCGCCTGCAACGCCGAAACGCTATAGGGTTGCGCAATGCCGTCGTCGAGCAGTTTGCGATTCCCTGTAGCCGAGGTTTCTACGGCGAGGATAGGCCGCCCCTGCTTGTGTGCCGCCCGCGCGGCGTGCATCGCACCACCATCGGCGGCGGTTTCCACCACCACGACGACATCGGCAAGGCCACTGATGATGCGGTTTCGGGCAACCAGGTTTGGCGTACTCACGGTCGCGTCGGGGGCGACCTCGCTGATGATTGCGCCGTTGCTACGCACGTGGTCGGCGTGCAGGTCATTTTCCTTCGGATTGATGTTGAGTTCGCCGCTACCCAACACCGCGACGCTGAACGTCTCGTAAAGCGCGGCGTTATGCGCCTCCGTGTCGATGCCCTGCGCCAACCCACTCACCAGCGCGTACCCCCGCTCCACGAGCGTTTCGCCGATCTGCGTGGCGGTCTTCTTTGAGACTGGGGTGGGGGTGCGTGTGCCGACAACCGCAACCGTTGGAACATCGGGCGGTTCCCAGCGTCCCAGTACAAACAGCGTCGGCGGTGGGTCGGGTAACTCACGGAGGCGCTCGGGGTAGGTCAGGTCGTGGCGCATCGTCAAAATTTTCACCCCGGCCTGCTCCCAGGCGCGTATTTTCCGTGCGACAGCGCGCTCATCGATCGCCTCAATCGCCTCGGCAATTTTGGGGCCGATGCCCGGCACCTTTTGCAGCGCTGCGCGGTCTGCCTGTAGCACGGCCTTGGCCGTGCCGAAGGATTCCATCAGCGCCTTCATTTTAACGCCACCCAGGTGCCGCGAAAGGCTTAGGGCCACCCAGGCCTGCTTGCTCACTTTTTTAATCGTCCTCATAATACTCTACAATCGATAATAACATTGCGTTGGCGAAATCGTTGACCTGTCGGAGCAATCCCGCCCACTCCGACGAATCCTTTGGGGTCCGTAGCTCGCTCCATGTCAAAATGGCGTCGAGCACGAAGTTATTAAAGTAAAAGAAGCCGCGCATCGCCTGCGGTAGCGTTAAACCATCGCCGTGGATGTGTTGCGCGTAATCGCTGCCCAACCGAATCGCAGCCGCGAGGTTCTTATCGGCGTCGCCATCGTTGAGGTAGGTACGCATCGCCTCCAACACATGGCGACCCTGTTCGCGCAGTTCCTTGCGGGTACTTTCGCTCATGGCGGCGTACCACGGCACATTCGCAAGGCCATCGACCTGCATCCGCGCCTGGCCGAGTGCATTTTGCAGCACGATTTGCACCTCGCCGGGCTGGCGCTCTTCGGTGGTGTTGGTATCGGCGTGTTTGAGCAAATCACTCCGGCGGAAGCGCCGATGCCCACCCGGTGTGCGGCGCGACGGCAGTTCACCCTTATCGGCCCAGTTACGCACTGTGGCCGGGTGAACGCCAAGAATATCGGCGGCAGCGCGTAGGCTCACCCACTCAGAATTGTTGCTGCTCACGTAAAGTCTCCGAGACACATCTGCATACACCAGTATATCAGATGTACCCAGAATCAAAGGCGCCCTCGACAAAGCGAGGGCGCAGAAGATATAGCGGCGTTGCCGCTACCTACGACGGGCGCACGCCCAGCGTCAGCGACAGATCCACAATG
>CAYSVE010000850.1:0-2454 GCA_964434365.1 uncultured Anaerolineaceae bacterium
TCTCGCGCAGGACTGTTGCCTGCGCGCTCAGCAGCGTTTGCAGCACCTCAGCAGCGATCGCGCGGTCTTGTGGGTTAGTCTGTTGTGTCTGTTCGGCGATAGCTTCGGCGATAAGCCCCTGCCAATGGGGCCAAACCCCCCCACCGTTGTTTCGATCTTCAGGCGTGAGAGGGTAGAGTGTAAGCCCATTCGCTTGGCGGAACGCCGCCAATGCGCCAAGCATAGCGCCGATACGGTCGCGGTCCGTGTGGATTCGAGGCGTAAGGCCGCTCAGGTGTTTGGCTGCCGTATCTGGTGTGCTCACCGTCAAAGACATCACACGACTGAGGCCCTCCGCACGAACACGGTCCACTTGAGCGAACACGGTCTGTGTGGTGTAGGTGCCCCGGTTATACCTCCATGTAACGTCATCGCGTGTCGCAACATCCTGGATTTCGTTGCCGTCTGCATCGAGGCCATCGATAGTCAGGGAAAGGTTCGGGCGCAGGTTTCCCGCACCGACGATGCTCACCAGAAGGCGCGCCGGAGACGATAGTGCCAGCGCCGGCAGGTGCTCGACATCACCGCGACCCTCTTCGATGATCGTTAAGCCGGTGTTGACGGTGTGTGAATCGCGATCACGGGCGACATAGGTATCCTCGTACCACATCGTGTCTAGCGCGTCGATCAGCGTTTCGCGCTGCACCTCGCTGTTGGGCTGGTCAACGCCGATAAGCTCGGCCATCGAATTCAGCCGAGTGTGCTCTGTGACGATCATACTGGTAAGGTCCGGTAGCTCCGCTGTACGGATGTCTGCACCCGATTGGCCCGAAAAGCTCGGATGGAAGGGATAACCCGCCTGTTTGAGGCTGTCCCATTCTGGCACACCGTCACGGTCTGCATCGTGCTCATCGAGCCAGCGTTGAACCCATGCCAGCAAGTGTGGGTAAATCTGGCGCAAAAATGGTGACGCATCGTCGCCATAATGAGTGGAAACATGCTGACTCGTGAGCTTAGCCAACAACGGGGGGCTAAGCTCTCCGTCGACGACTGGATTCTGCGCGAGTTGCACCAAATAGCTTTCAGCCAGTGCGCGGTCGATGGTGCCAAGTGCGGGTACGATTTGGTCCGCAATGTGTACAGGGTGCACGCTCCATCGTGCGCGTTTGCTGTACCCATGCGATATGCCGCGAGCAGCCATCAATTGGTTATTCACGAGAGCCTGCACCGCGTGCATAAAGCTGAACGCGATGACCGCATCCCAGTCGGCGTTGCCCGTTTCGACCTGTGGAATGGCCTCGGCGGCTTCCAACATGCGCTTGATGGGAGCTTCCCAGCCGTTTTCTAGCCAGTGACGCGCGCGCTGTAGCGAATTCAGCATATTTGGGAGGCCCGCGTGTGCCCATTCGATGACCGTTTTTCCGCTTGGCGGTACGTCGACCGTGATGCCCACCTTCGGGCTGGCATCGGGTCCAGCGTCGCCACTGTGTACAAGCATGACGGGGTCGATATTGTGGATACGCCCCAGATACAGCGCGTGACCGCCATCGCGCAGTGTGAGGATGCTAAGCTGCTGCTCCTTGCCACCACTCACCACATGGCCGAATACATCCAGGCGAACCGACACCGCCTCGGTGGTGCGGTTCGCGATGGTGTAGCGCCCCAACACAGCCTGCGACTCGACGACAAGATATTCGGCTTTGATGCTGAGTGCGGCTGTCAATTTTGCGGTCGCGCAGGCATAGCCCGGCGCAAACGCGGCCACGACCGGTGGCGAAGCATACGCATCTGCCTCGTAGATAACCCGCCCGTCGACCTGCCACATCGGCACAAGGCTTGCTAACCCGGTGCGGCCACCGTAGCGAGTTTGGAAGGCCAGGGCAGGCTCGTCCCCACGCCCAAGCACCAAGGCCCATACCTGGTCATCTTCTGGGTTGATGGAGCTTACTCGGGCATCTGCTGCAAGTTGTAGAGCAAGTGGGCTATCGACATCCAACCGCCAGCGGCGCACGGGGATTCTCCTTTACCTCAAGGTGCCCAGAGTATACTCATTCTAACCGCCAGGTGCGAGTACTTTCGTCCAGCCGGAAGGCTTCCATGTTGAGGCTGAACAAAATGTGATACCCGTTTGTGGGGATAAACTCGTTGGCTGTGTTGACGGTGCCTTGCAGGTGATATTCATAGCGGCTGATGTAGCCGAACTCCGGGGTAATGGCCCAACCGAGAGCCTCGCGGATGTTTTCGTTGTCGCGCCATAGCTTGCCAAATCCGCGCTCTGGCTGGATTAATCCTTCGGGGGCCGTCATCTCGGGGTCGGTTTCAGGATCACTCGCCTCGTCGAACGTATCTTCGAAGATAAGCCAACTCCCGGTTCCCTCCTCCTCGACGATAAGCACCCAGATTTGGTTCGCAGGTTGCACCCAGAACATACGGCCACCTTCGTACAATTGCTCCGCTACCTGTATCTGATTAACC
>CAYSVE010000851.1:0-2445 GCA_964434365.1 uncultured Anaerolineaceae bacterium
GGTCGCGTATACACGCGGCCCCGATGGCCTGCCGACCTCGCTTTGGGTGCAAGACACCGAACTCGTCGCCCTCGAAGATCCGACGCACATCATCGGCCAGTTCGAGTGGCGCGATGAGAACACGCTCGTCTACAACACGCTGCAAATCGACCAGACATTTGGCCTTAGCCAAAACGATGACCTGTACACTGTTTCGTTGGATGGTCAAACCGAAGACCTCGAACTCGGCGGTCCGTTTGTCACCGACCCTGCGCTGATTTCCGTCGCAAAAAGTCCATTCGACGGCAACGATATGCTCGTGATAGGCCATGGGCTGGAAGACGCGCCATTCCCGCTGTTTGTGTTCGATGGCATCGCGTCCGGGGGTCACTCGGCATACATCCCCCCCATGCACGCCACACCTGAGGGCGATGTTCGCATCGCGGTTCCGCCGGCAGACCTGATTTTCGGCGATACTGAGGGCCTTACCACACTATGGGCGTTTTCGCTCGATGGCCAGCAAACCGAACTTGGCACCGTGCAAGCGAGCTTTTTTGGCCAGCCACTTTGGAGCGACAACGGCCAGTGGATTCGCTACACCCAGCGCAAAACGACCAACCTCAGCAATCAGTTCGACCTGTTGACTGCCGAGGGCGACGGCAGCAATCCGCGTGTGATCGTCGACAGTGGGCAGGCCAGCCTGGAACCCGGCCCGTGGCTACCTGGCACCAACGAGTTCGTTTACTTTTTGGACCGCGCGCTGTGGATCGCAGGGCCAAACACCGAACCGCGCCTTCTACTAGAGGAGCCGATTTTCGCGCCGCAGTTCATCAGCGCCGAGACATTCGTTTACATCCATGCCGATACAGGCAGCCTGCGTGCGCGCATCGACGGCGAACCCGTCACGATAGCCACACCGAGTACGCCCATCACCGGCTACGACATCAACACAACGGAGTAGGCATGACCTTCAACCACACCTTAGAAATCCCCGTGCGCTTTACCGACATCGACTTGCTCGGGCACGTCAACAATGCGCGTTACCTCACCTACATGGAGGAAGCCCGCCTCGCCTATGCGAAGGACCTTGGTGCATGGGATGGACGCACCGATACCCTTACACTCATCCTCGCGTCGGTGAAGATCGACTACAAAGCGCCGGTCGTCCTGGGTGGGGTCATCAAGGTACGCACGCGCGTCGCCCGCATCGGCAACAAAAGCATCACCTACGAGCACGACATCCACGCGCGCCACCCCAACGAAGCGGTGAAACAGGCCGCTTTCGCCACCGCAATACTCGTCACGATGAACTATGAAACCGGTGAATCGGTGCGGGTGCCGGAGGCGTGGCGCGAAATAATCCGTGCGCACGAACCGGACCTCGACGAGCGTTAATCGGTGTTGCCCAACACAAATACGCGAAACTGACCGCCCGCCGCGCCGAAGGCGAGGGGCGCGGGGTTTTCCCCAACATCGACCGTTACCTCGTAGACGTGCAGGCCATCGAACGGGGGCGGGGCGTCGGTCAGGGGGCCGCCGTTGAGCGTGAGCAGGCCCTGGCCCACGATGGGGTCTTCGAGGGGTTCACTCTCGTCGTCGGTGTGGCGATAGAAGGCATCGGCCCGGTTGTTGGTGCCCTCGACGACAAGACGCACCGGGCCGCGGTAGGGGTTGGTGGTGCTCCCGGGCACGATCACAGTTTCGAGCGTGCCCGGCGGCGGCAGTTCTGGGATGCCCTCATCGAACATCTCGGGGGCCTGGCGGGCCTGCGTGGCGAAGAACACCACCGTGATGGCCGCCCCCACAGCGACCAGCAGCAGCCCCACGATGACATTTGCGAGGATGAGTCGTCGGTTCATGTGGGCAAGGGTAGGCCCGCACCCGGCGGGCTGTCAAGTGGCCGTCTACGTCCCGGCGCGCGGCTGGATTGTCTAGGCGGTGACGGTCATCGCTGCGCCGCAGACGATGTACAACCTCACTGTGGAGACTGTGGCAACTTATCTGGTGGGTGATGGGCATTGGGTAGTACACAACCAAGACATACTCATTGGGTTAGATGCCGACACCCTACAAGCCATGGGGGTTTCACTTGTTCAAGATAGTTCCGGGAAGTTAGTTGTCCAAAATACGTCAATTCTGGTTGGAAACCCGACTGCTGAATTGACAGTAGGAACAATAAGAGGTTCGATTGGTAATTATGGTCAATCTATTGATGCAGTTAAAGACTTTGCTAGAGCATTTGATGCAACCCAATTACTGATAAAGGCTCCTGAGGTTGTCAATCCAAATATTGCCAAATTGCTCTTGAACCCTAAGTTTCTCAATCGATATGGCTTACAAATTGTCAGGGCAAGTGTGACTGATAGATCACGAGACCTCATTCCAGCACTGAAGGCGAATAAAAACCTTCTTGCTGAGTACAAGGTATACAGAGATGCTGTTAGTAAAGGCAAAATTGCGCGACTA
>CAYSVE010000852.1:0-2445 GCA_964434365.1 uncultured Anaerolineaceae bacterium
GCCATCCTGGCGATGATTAGCTTGCAGGCATTCACGGACTACGACGCTTACGGGACGACCCGACATCATGCCGAGAACGCCCAATTTCTGGCTCTGCACGCCCAACCTGAGGACTATTACTTCATCGAAAATCGCTTCTCTGCGACCATAGTAGCTGCCTACTACGTGCGCGAGCGGCTCCCCTTCGCCGTCACCAATGCGTCGATTTTTTATCACTTCGGCAGGACGACCTACTTCGATGTGCGGAATAACGCCGCAGGGGTGTTCAAGCTGCTGCCGGGTGCGCCGCCCCATTACGCCGTTGATGCCGACAACCCTGAGCACGCTGACCGCCTGCGGGCGTTCCTCGGTGAGGATGTACAGCGGCTATGGTACCTCGGCCCGACCAACCTCTCTGGGACGAATGCGGGCTTCAGGGCTTTGATACTCGACGACTACCGGCTGCACGTCTCGACAGCACTCTCCGACAGCAGCATCGACGAGTACCTGCGCGTTCCAGCAGCATTCGATGAGGTGCTGCGCTTCGGCGAGCATCTTGTCATGGGTGCGTGGCGCGCCGCAACCCCACTCACCGTCGCACCCTGTGGAACGCTATCCATCGACACGTGGTGGCGCACTGAGGCCCCACTGGACGACAATTACAGTATGCAAGTCGCGGTGTTACGCCCCGGCGAGCCGCCTATCGCCCAGAGCAACACCGGCCTATCGCGGGTGCTGACGCTGTTGTGGGCACTCGATGAACCCTACCCCGACCCACGCAACCTGACGATTCCGTGTGGGACGCCGCCGGGGGAATATTCGGTGTTCATCAATGTGTACGACCCAGACACATTGACCGCGTTGCCCGCCCGCACGCCAGACGGCGCTACCTACGATCAACTGGCCTTCCTGACGACGATCACCGTGCAAGCAGCCGATGCCCCCTAACTTTGGGGGGCTTGCTGCACTGGCCCTCTGATACGCTGGGGTTGAGAATAGACGTGAGGGCAACCCGATGAAGCCGAAACGCAAGCCAGTATCCGCGTATCCCTGTGATATCCGGTTGCCGTTGAGTGGCTTCGCGTTCGCCACCGAATACGACGTGCATACGACCGCCGAACACATCGATGGCCTCGGCTTCGGTATTAGCCTGGTGCAACATACGCGGGGTGTTCGCGTGTACGACTATGGTGTGCAAGTTAGTGTGCAGGGCGATGGCTACGGTTTCGTGTTGCGAGAGGGAATGGGAGTTGCGCAGTGGTTCGACGTGTACCTCGTCGGTGAGGTGTGCCCTAACGCCAAAGGCAGCGTCGTTGCGGGCTACGCGCGGCTAACGACTGCGTCGTCGATCTTCACACTGCTTGTGATTGTTGGGATATGCGTTGGGGCGTGGGTACTGGGCAACGGTTGGTTGGGTTCTGGGGTAACTACCACAGTGGCAGCGGCGAATATTGGGGTGGTGCTTGCCCACAGGCGGGGGGTGCTGGTGCGCCAACTGCGCGCATCCAGCTACGCCATACGGCGCGACGCCCCCACCCTGCGGAAAACGGCGCGCTAGGCGGTTTCGGCCTCGGTCGCAACCTGTAGCTCGACATCGATGGTGACTTCCTCGCTCACGAGCACGCCACCGGTTTCGAGGGCCTGGTTCCAGCTGAGGCCCCAGTCCTTACGGTTGATCGTCACGGAACCGGTAAACCCGGCGCGCAGGTCGCCGAAGGGGCTGCCGCCGCTACCCATGAATTCTACGTCGAAGGTGACGGGCTTGGTCACGCCGCGCATGGTGAGGTCGCCGGTGATCTTACCGGTGTTGTCGCCGGTAACCTCGATGTTGGTGCTCTTGAAGGTCATGGTCGGGTGCTCTTCGACCATGAAGAAGTCTTCGCTGCGCAGGTGGGCGTCGCGGTCGGCGGCACCGGTGCTGATGGTGCTCACGTCGATGGTGGCCTCGACGGACGAAGCCGCCGGGTTGTCCGGGTCGAAATCCACATAGCCCTGTGGGCCAGCGAACGAGCCGCGCACCTTGGAGAACATCAGGTGCTTGACGGTGAAGGTTGCTTCGGAGTGCATCGGGTCGATATTCCAGCGTGCCATGGGTGTATCCTCCAGTTTTGGGTTTAATCGGACTGTGGTCCGTTTGCTTGCTACGCCCATGATTTAACCGGACTCGTGTCCGTTTGTCAAAGGGTTGGCGGCATTTCTTATGCGCCTCTTACGCAAATGAGGGCCACGCACAGCGCTCGATGAACGCGGCAAAAACCAGCGTAAGAAACACTTTATTCGCCGTGTCTCGATATTGGACTTGCGGCCAAATCGCGGCCCATACCGAGCCGCGTTAGCTGTGCCCCTCGCCCACAAAGTGTGGAATACGCGATGCCATCGTCAGCTCGGTGACAATGTGCAGCAGGTAGCGGGCACGGCTCATGCCGACGTACAGGTTGCGTCCGGTCGTGGAGGGGGTGGTGAGGG
>CAYSVE010000853.1:0-2444 GCA_964434365.1 uncultured Anaerolineaceae bacterium
GGATTGGTGATTAGCGCTCGGGCAATGCCGATGCGCTGCCGCTGGCCGCCGCTGAATGCATGAGGGAATCGGCGAAGATGCTCCACATTGAGGCGGCAGTACTCCGCGATGTCGCGAACCTGTTTGTCGATCTCTCGGCCTTGCGCCAGATTACCTGCAATCAGCGGTTCCGCGATAACATCTCGCACGGTCATACGGGGGCTGAGTGACGAGTATGGGTCCTGGAAGATCATCTGCATGTACGGTCGCAGCGGTCGAATCTCGCGCCGTGTAAGTGTCGCCAGGTCGATTGTCTGTTGCTCGGGTGTTGTAAACAGAATGCGCCCACTTGTGGGTGTGAGTGCGCGCAGGATCGTCCTGCCAACCGTAGTTTTGCCGCTACCGCTTTCCCCGACGAGGCCCAACGTTTCGCCACGATAAACCTTGAAACTCACATCATCAACCGCGCGAACGTAGTCCGGTTTGCGAAACCATTTTCGTCCGATAGAAAAGTACGTCTTTAGATTTTGAACTTCTAGAATGGGTTCACTCACGTCGTGTTTCCTCCGCCGTGTAAAGCACGCAGTCTGCCGAATGCGCTGCAGTGAAGCGCACAGTCGGTGGTGTTTCCACGTCGCATACGCCATCGATCCGTTGGATGCACCGTGTGTGGAAAGGGCAACCGGGGGGGCGTGCATGAGGGCTGGGGATTTTCCCTGGGATGGTCGCTAGTTGTTTGCCTTTATTCTGGCTTCGGACGACTGCATCGAGCAAGTTGGTGGTATAAGGGTGTTTAGGCGCATCAAAAATGTCGAACTTAGTACCTCGCTCTACGATCTTGCCCAGGTACATCACCACAATGTCGTCGGCAAGCTGGGCGATAACCCCCAGGTCATGCGTGATGAATATAATTGCCATCCCTGTTTCTGCTTGAATTTGCTTCAGCAGCGTCAAAATCTGTGCCTGTATCGTCACATCGAGGGCAGTCGTAGGCTCGTCGGCGATGAGCAGGTCGGGTTGGCCTGCCAGTGCGGAAGCGATCATCGCGCGCTGGCGCATGCCACCAGACAACTCGAAAGCGTACTGGTCCACGCGTACGCTCGGGTTGGAGATGCCCACACGGTCCAACAGGCTGATCGCTTCTTGCCTGGCACTACGGTGAGACGTGCGGCGGTGGAGTCGAATCGTCTCGATGATCTGGTTGCCGATGGTGTGGACAGGTGAAAAAGCTGCCATCGGCTCCTGAAAGATCATCGCGATGCGGCCTCCGCGCAGTCGCTCCATGGCGCGGCTATCCGGGTTTAGGCGCGTGATGTCGATTATCGAGGCGGTAGCACTGTGCAATTGTATCGTGCCACTGGTGATGGTGGCACTTTTGGGCAATATTCGCAGGATTGATTGTCCGGTCACACTTTTGCCAGAACCGCTCTCCCCGACGACGCCAAGCACTTGGCCTCGTTGTACAGCGAAGCTGATACCATCCACAGCCTTGACGGTGGAATTGCACGCTCCAAATGACACGCGCAGATCATCGACGGTTAGCAAGAGGTTATTTTCTGCGGGCATTAGGTGGACACCGCATAAGGGTCGGCAGCATCACGCATGCCATCACCCAGGAAGCTGAACGCGAGCACGATTAGCATCACAAAGATCGCCGGGATGAGCACCCACGGACTTTGTGCGATGGTGCGCACGTTCTGGCCACCTTCCAACAACACCCCCAGCCTGACGACTGGCGGACGTAGCCCAAACCCCAAAAAGCTCAACGCCGTTTCACCAAGGATCATCCCCGGAAAAGCCAGCGACAAGGCCACTATAATGTAGCTGGTGAAGGCCGGGAGCATATGCTGCGTAATGATGCGCCAATCGGTACTGCCTGCAAATTGCGATGCGATGATGTAGTCCTCTTCGCGCAGCGAAATGAGCTTGCTGCGAATGTCGCGGGCGAGGCCGGTCCAACCTAGTAGGCCCAACAAAATCGTGATGGCGAAATAGCTCTGCGTTGCGTTCCATTCTTTGGGCACGATGGCCGCGAGGGTCATCCATAGGGGTAGCGTTGGGATCGACATAATCAACTCGATGAGACGCTGGACGAAGAAGTCGATCCAGCCGCCAAAGTAACCCGATGCACCACCGATGAGTAGCCCCAGAACGAACGAGATCAACACGCCTGCCAGCCCAACCGACAATGAGATGCGCAGTGCAAATGCCGTCCGCGCAAAAATGTCCCGGCCCAGGTTATCGGTGCCAAATAGATGAAGGGGGCCGCCATCTGGCAGGCCGAATAAGTGAACGTCACCCTCGAAAAGACCCCACATCGTGTACGGCTCACCCCGTACAAAAAACTGAATGGGGCGCTTGATGGACGGATCGACGGTGGCCTCCATGCGTAGGGTTGTCTGGTTGCGTTCGCTGACGGCACCATATACCACAGGTGGAAAGTACACCCCATCCGCATCGAAGAA
>CAYSVE010000854.1:0-2441 GCA_964434365.1 uncultured Anaerolineaceae bacterium
CGCCCGACTGCCCGCGATCATCAGCCCGATCGAAAGCACAAGGGGGCTTACCAACCCGATGATGGTGTAAACGACCAGGTGATCCACATCGCGGCGCGCGCCGCCGTCGGTGCTCTCGCAGTAAAAGTTGATGTTGGTGCCGACGTTGTCGTTGGCCCGCGCTGTGCGCACGAACGTCTCCGAGGGGGTGCAATACACCTGCCCCAACACGGGGGAGGCATTGGGATAAAGCACGATGTAAAACGGCCCCCCAAACGCAAGGGCCATCCCTACGATGAACAGCAAACATCCGAACCGCGTCAGGCATCCCATTCGATCCTCCTTGTGAGCGTGCGACGAATGCCCTCAATGCTATGCCCGCACCCGGCGCGGCGCAACTATGGGTGGCAGACAGCGTGCCAGTCCGCCACCCGTTGAGTGGCTATTGGTTGCGCGGCGTGCGCACCGTAAAGCTCAACGACGAATCGGTGATGGTCACATCAGTGAGTTCGCCGCGTCCTTGGTTGGCGTTGCGGGCCATCCCCTCGGCCAGCCTCGTGTTGAATTCGTCGATCCACGTTTGCGGGATGGTCCCGGCGGCGGTGTTCGCGCTCGTAACCTGCGCGCGCAGTTGGTTGTTCTCTGCCCACATACGCACGGTCACGTTCGCCGAGACGCGCTCGTTCGTGCGCGGGCTGAGGTACTCCCCACTGATGTACACGCTACCGCGTCGTAGGTCGGCGCTGGGGTTCGTCAAAAACGGCGGATTGCCGCCCTGCACAATCGCCTCCACCGCGTTCGCGACGTCGGCCTCGTCCATTTCCACGGTTAATATCGTGTAGTCGTCTTCTACCTGAAAACTGACGTTCGCGCTCGTCGCGTTGCACGCCAACATCGGCAGAACCAGCACCCAAAAAGCCAAAACTCGCATCATACAAAAATCCTCCATACGCTGTGTAGTTGCTTCTACGTGAGGGCGCGGGCGTGTGTTTTACATTTTTAGCAATTTTTGCAAGGGTCACAGGCCGGTTTGCGATGACTCGCGCCCATGTGCTACCCTTTGCGCTAGTCTTACCAGATGATGAGGTGGCGTCCCTATGAAGATCGAGGCCGTGGTGTTCGATATGGAAGGTGTGTTGGTGGAAAGCGAGGTCTACTGGTTTCATTCGCGCCAGGGGTTCGCCGAAGACCGGGGCAAAGCGTGGACGATGGACGATCAGAAACACGCCATGGGCCGCAACACCACCGAGTGGGCTGCCGTGATGAAGGAGCGCCTTGGCGTCGAAGACAGCATCGATGCCATCGTGCGCGAGATGCTCACGCGCGTGCTGAGGCGTTACAGCGAGGCCCCTCCTTTGCGCGACGGCTCGCGCGCGGCGGTGGTGCGTATGAAAGAGCGCTACAAGGTCGCGCTGGCGAGCGGGTCGCCCACGCCGGTGATCCAGCATGTGGTGCGCCTGATGGACCTCGGCGGTGTGTTCGATGCGATCGTCTACGGCGACGACATCCTCAACGGCAAGCCCAACCCCGATATTTACCTGGAGGCGGCCAAACAACTGGGCGTGTTGCCCCGGCAGTGTGTGGGCGTCGAAGACAGCGCGAACGGTGTGCGCGCGCTGCACGCCGCGAACATGCGCGTCGTCGCTGCCCCCTCGCCAGAGTTCCCCCTGCCCGACGATGTGCTCAAGCTGACGGACCACGTTATCGGCCACATGGACGAGTTCACCACGGAGATGGTCGACGCGTTGAAGGGCTAGGCGGGGGTCAGGGTCGCGGACGCACCTGTCTCGCGTCCGCGACTGTGCACCCTGCCACTTGCTTAAATCGCGGGCATGTATACCGTATCGTAGTTTATATCCAGCAGCGATAGCCGCTGCGGCGTCCATTCGTTGGTGGCCGCGTTGTTGAGTACCACACGCCCGTTCCGCCGATACAGCAGCACCATTTCACCATTTTTGATGAGCGCCATGTCCTCACCGTGGGTGGTCATCCAGTTGACGGTGGCGTGCAAGAGCTTGCGAAACGCCATCACGTCGGCGTCGTGGTGGGGGCGCGGGCGGAACTCGATAAACACCGAGGGGTAAATGCCAAGGTCTTCGCTGAGGGCATCCGTCGCACCACCGAAGGCCGTGACGTCGAAGAGCGGTGTCACCGCTTCGGTGATACCGTCGTATTGGGCAAACTGTGGGCGAACCTTCACACTGCGGAACAATTCTGCGACCACGTCGGTTGGGGTGGCCGTTGTGACGACTTCGAGGTCGTATGTCAGGGTCATCGGCTTCATCCAATAAAAAGTTGATTCTTCGAATGCTTTCAGTATATCGTGCCTGTGTTAGAAAGCTGTCGTTGCTGTGGGGTGGCTGGCCGACAAAGGCATACGCGGTTCATACACAGGTTGCGTACCCTGGGAAAAAGATTGTGGAGCCTGCGCTTATGGACCTCGTCCAATCCCTCATCTACAT
>CAYSVE010000855.1:0-2439 GCA_964434365.1 uncultured Anaerolineaceae bacterium
CGGGCGTGTTCGGCCTACAGCTTTGGCGCTTAATTCCGCCGTGGGAGTGGTTATATGCGGGCGTACCGGTGCTGCTTGTGGGCTTGCAACCCCTCGTCAATTTGTTTTTCACCGGCAGTGCAACCGCAGCGGGCAACAGTGCAAAGTCGATTCTCAGTAGCATACCGCCAGACGCGAACGCGATGGCGACGCAAATCCTGGGCAATTTTACGCGCATGTGGACCGAGTTCGCTACAGGTTATAGCCCGCGCGAGGGCCTTTACCTGCCGATACCGCTGTTTGCCCTCGCAACTGTTGGCTGGTTGATGCTGCTGCGCCGTCGTCCGTTCGTAGGACTCCTGGTATTCGGATGGCTGCTCGCGGGCACAGCCTCCATCAGCACACTCGACCCAGCCTTCTGGCACTTCAAACGCTACCAGATGCCGCTGATGGCGCTGCTATTTCCGCTGGCGGGTTGGGGCCTGGCATTCATCTCACGGTGGCGACCGGTCGCATTAGGGCTTGGCGTGGTGCTGATGGCGAGTGCCGTGTGGACATCGGTGCGCTTCGTCCAACATTATGCGCTGAACAGCGCCAACGTAAGCATTCAACAGCTACCCATGGCGCGTTGGGTTGCAGACAACACCCCCGCAGATGCCGTAATCGCAGTGCACGATGTGGGGATGCTGCGCTACATGGGCGACCGCACCACGGTGGACATTGTTGGGTTAACGACGCCCGGTGCTGCGTTAAGCTGGCGGAATGGACCCGGGGCCGTCGCAGAGTTCCTGGGCGGCTACGAACCCCGTCCGACGCATGTCGCAGCCTACACCGATGCGCTCAGCTTTAGCTACCTCGCCGGTACCGACCTCTACGCGGTGCCGTTGATGGCATTCCCTGCGACACTGAGTGATCGCTTCAACGTGGCGTTGGCAGGGGCGTATCAGGGTGTGTGGCGAATCGACTGGACGGCTTTCGAGCTTGCCGCGCAGCCGCACAGTTCGATACTGCAAGAGCACCTCATCGGTGCCTCCCTCGACGCGCTCAATGTCGCTAATCTGGAATCGGAGGCTGCCCACGCATACGCCTGGAATGTTCTAACGCGCATGCCTGGCTTCCCATCGGAGGTGTATCAACAAAATACCCTCTTCTGTGACGAAAACTGTACCGTGATGGACGGCGGGCGGCGCTTCGATGGCGAGGAAACATTCACTATGACAGTCGATGAGGCTGATGTGCCCTTAATGCTCGTCAGCCGCGTGCACCCGGCATTCGCAGGAGAAATCGACATCTATGTGAACGATACGCTGCTCGACACGCACGTCATCCCGGCGATACCGGGCGGCTGGCTAGAACTCGCCACGCCGATTCCTTCGCGCGTCGCAACCGATGTAATGCATGTTCGCATTGTGCCTCACATCACGGATGGGGTGTATATGCCCTACTATCATTGGCTTTACGAAGCCCCAGAACAAAATGTGCCGGAAGGGTCGGCTGTGGCAACCTTCCAGGCTGGCGGTTTTTGGCTGGGTGCGGCGAACACCACCATCGCGGAAAGCCGCCTGACGCTGGACCTATTGTGGGCCACAGATGGCACGGCAATCGGCGACTATCGCCTGTTCGTGCACCTCGTCGAAGACCTGACTTCGCCCCCTGTTGCGCAGGTCGATACCTACACGCGGGGTGGCCCACCGGGCAACTGGCTACGGGGCGATTTTAGCGACACAATTGTGGTAGACTTAGGCGCAATCGAACCGGGTAGCTACACGCTACTGCTTGGGTTCTACGACCCGGCGACCGGTACCCGGGCCACCGTGACCCCCGCCGGTCCCGACAACCGGCTCCTGCTTGGAACAGTCGAGGTAGAGTAGAAATGGACGATGACCACCGCGAGGTTTACGACGCATTGGCAGAGGCACACCGTGCGGGCCAACCTGTTGCGCTGGCAACCATTATCGAAACGAACGGCTCGATGCCACGACATGCTGGCAGCAAAATGATCGTCTACCCAGATGGCCGGATGGCAGGAACCGTCGGTGGCGGTGCAATGGAGGGCAAAGTCATCGAGGAGGCGTTGGCCGCGCTGGACGATGGCAGAACCCGTACGAGGACCTACAGCCTCAACAGCTTAGAGGACGGCGACCCCGGCATTTGCGGTGGCACAGCGACGATCTTCATCGAACCTGTGGGTACGGCCCCAACGCTGCTGGTCATCGGGGGTGGGCATGTCGGCAAGGCGCTCGCCGAACTTGGCAAGTGGGCTGGGTATCGTGTCGTACTCAGCGACGACCGCCCCGAATTCTGCAACCCCAATTATGCACCCGGCCTCGACCAATATGCGCCAGTTAAACCCGATGAACTCCTGGACCACGTGACGGTCAACGGGCAAACCTACATTGCCGCCGTCACGCGCGGCCTGCCCATCGACGAGAAGCTGTTCCCGGCCTTGCTTGCGACCGA
>CAYSVE010000856.1:0-2435 GCA_964434365.1 uncultured Anaerolineaceae bacterium
CGACTTCGACCCCATACAGCGCCATGACGCTCGCGGCTTGCGGACCATGCAACCCGAACTGATGCGATGTGCCCGTGACGTCCTCGATGCGCGCGTCATCGTTGAAAAAGATATTCCGCTGAAGATAGCCGCTCAGTGCGGCGTTACGCCCTGGCCCGCCAAGCACAAGCGTTCTATCCACCGAGTTCGCAATCACGGCTCTGTCGATGATACGAGCATTCGCATTCGTGAAGACAGTTGGGCGCGCTTGCCCATCGCCGAGGTTTTCGAGGTCGTTCGTGCTAATGCGGTGCAACACATCGATCACATCGGCACCACTGAGCGCCAGACGCGCTTCGTGCGAGCGATCTAGCAGGATCGAGCGCTTTAGCGCAGCCTCGTACTCAGCAAGCTCGTCGCCAAAGTGCAGTGGAATACCATCCGGCGCGAGTGTTGCGCCCTGTGTCTTTTGTAAATTGCCGATCATGTTCGCTCCGTGTGTTCTTCTAGGCGTTTGCGGACGGATTGTGGCAAGTTGGCTGCGGATAGTGGTTTCCATGCCCATCCCTCGGTTGGCTGCAACTTGTTTGCCAGGGGTAGCACATACCACATCTCAAGCGCGTCGAGTCGCTCCAGTTCTACCAGTTGCGTGTGGATTGGGTCCCCGACGAAGCTATCGTCGGTAGCAGTGATGGTTGGGACGACGCCGACAATCGCACGGCGCGCGGCTTCCGCGGGCAGTTCGCCGATTGCGGTAGCAGTGTGCGGCAACGTGAAATCGGCTTCGCTGCAAAGCACCTGTGCCTCGCAAATGCCTAACACCACACCGCGATACACCAATCGGTGGCGAGATAATCCAAACCGTGTACGCAGATTGACGAGATTGCGGCGACTGCGTTCGGCACGAATGATCGAATGGAGGGTTTCAACAGCCGCTTCGATTTCGTCGTCGTTGATGATGAGGTAATCGCACAAAGGTGCGAATTGCATCTCCATATCTACCCGTTCTAGGCGCGTGGCAATTTCCTGCTCGCTTTCGCCGCGGTCTAGCAGACGCTTCCGCACCGTCTCGTGCAGATCATCTAATTCGCACGGTTGCACAAAGATCAACACGACGTTGTCTGGATATAGCGAGCGTGTGTAGGTCGCCCCGAGCACGTCGATGTCTGCGATGATGTCTTCCTCATTGTCTATTGCCGCTTCGATCGTGCGGCGCGGCACACCATAGCGGTTCGTGTGGACCCACTGCCACTCCAGGAGTTCATTGTCGGCAATCATCCGGTCGAACTCGGCAGCATTGACGAACAGGTGTTCGCGACCTTGTAGCTCGTTTTCGCGAATGGGGCGTGTGGTTGCAGTCGGCAGTTGACGGAGCGCTTCAGCGCGCTCCAGAACACCGTTCATAATCGTGTTTTTGCCGGCCCCCGTCGGGCCTGCGAGAATGAACACCAATCCTCTACGACGATGTGAAACAGTCAAAACCAGCGCGTCCTTCTGTATGGGTGCCTCATGTCATCGAATGGTCCTAGTGTATCAACAAAAAAGGCCCAGGCGAGAGCCTGAGCCTTTTCTTATTGATGGCTTACAGCCGAATTGCTGGGTTAGTACCCCCCGTTGGTGCAGATATTCGACAGAGCCGTGATATCTGCCGCGGAGAGGGCCTCGCTGTAGATTTCGAAGTGACGGATTTCACCACGATAGTTGTTGTCACCATTCACATTGGAGCTGGTGTTCGGGCGACCACCCACCACGACGGAATACCCGGTTGCCCAGTTATTCAGGGAGTCGTTGGTGTTGCGGGTCCCGGCCTGCGTGCCGTTGACGTACAGGCGCATGTTTTCGCTGCCGGTGTTCTCGTGGGTGAGTGCCACCGAGGTTACCGTGTTGCGGCTCACCGTGTTGTTCGCCGTTTGGATACCACGGTTCACATTGCTGCCTTCACGCAAACGCACCTCCCAGCGCGATTGGTCCTGGACAACTTCGAAGTTACGGTTACCCGAACCCGAGCTGATGCTACCCATCGGCGCGTAGCTGGTGTCGTTGTTGTTGTCGTTCGGCACCACACACATGATCGCCGTGACCTCGTTGGAGGCGATGACCGCGTTGTTGATGACCGTGGCCGCCGCACTTTCTGCGATGGTTGGCTCGAAGAAGTACAAGCCGCCGTAGGTCCAATCGACGCGGTCCGTCGACACGATCGTCAGGTTTAGCGACCCGATCGTGTCGGTGATGGTCGCCCCACTGCCCTCATCGAAGGTGTAGCGCGCCAACAGGTTGGTTGTGTCAACAGGTGTGACGTACACCGTGGAGGTCGTACTGTCCACCGTGTTGCTCTCGGCATCCGTCACACGAACCCAGAAGTTGGTATTCGCGGTGATGGACGGGGTCGTGAGGGTAGCCGAGGTTTGGCCCGTAACCTCGTTGGTCGTATTGCCACTGTTCCCCTGGTACCACTG
>CAYSVE010000857.1:0-2434 GCA_964434365.1 uncultured Anaerolineaceae bacterium
CACGGCGTTTTTGGTTTCGGAGGCGTGGCCCACCATCGACCCGGCGGCGACAACGGTATTTTTGCGAACGTACGCGCCATGACGAATCGTCGCGCCCGCGCAGATGAGCGACGGCCCTTCGATGTAGACACCCGGGTGAATCGTCACGCCCTCGCCGATGTGCACGTCATCGCCCACAACGACGGTCGTGTGGAGGTCGTGTTCGGTAGCGTTAGGGGGGAGGTCGGTTTGCAGGCGGCTCTGGATATACGTACCGATGTGGTTCAGGGCATCCCATACGTGGGTGGTGCCATCGAAGAGCGCGGCGTGGTCGGTCTTTGCGAGGTCGAACAGATCAGCAGGTGCGAGCATCGAGTCCCCTTGTGGATGATGAGAGAGAATAATGCCCGTAGTTTGGCACCCCCATCGATGAAAGACCAGGGGCTAAATGCTCGGTATCGCCTATTTCACAGCTTGGCCATTCAGCCACGCTACCGCCTATACAATTCGTTAACCCTAGCTTCGCAGCCCTGTGGCACAATAAGCAAGGATCGATTACGTTTTTCACAAAGGACACCCATCATGCAACGCCACAACCCACCAAGTGTGTTCAACAGTGTGCAATACGGCTTCTCGCAGGCCGTGAGCGTGACCGGAGGCCGCACGATTCACCTGAGCGGCCAGGTCGGCATGGATGCGAACGAGGTCATCGTGGAGGGGTTCAAGGAGCAGGTGTGGCTGGCCGTAAAAAATATGCAGGCCGTGCTGGAGAATGCCGGCGCCACCCTCGACGATGTGGTGTCGATGCGCATTTACGTCGTCTCCTCCGTGGAAGACTCCGCCCCTGTTAGTGAAATGCTGCGGACATTCTTCCCGAACCCACCCGCGACCACCTGGTTGCGCATCGCCGGGTTGGCGCGCGAGGGCCTGCTCGTGGAACTCGAAGCGGTGGCGGTGATCGGTGCGGCAACGTAAGCACGAAACGGCGCGTATAACATTCGTTGTAGACGATTGAAAGTCGTACAACCAACTGATACTATCTGTCAGATTTTATTTCGAAAATGAGTTAGCTTGCGATGCACTGCCAACACCAAATCGTGGATGGTTACATCCATCAACTGACGTTTTACGACGAAAGCCACCTCGCCGTCGATGAGTGTATGGACCATCTGCGCCGCATCTACGAGCAGCACACAGGCAACGGCCCGCTGTATCTGCTTTTCGTACCCCAAATGGACGGCCTGCCGCCGTTTGGCTATTTGCTGCGCATGGGGCAGGGCTTCCGCCGAGAGATGGCACGCAGTAAAGCGCTGCCGATGGTATACAGCGCCGTCGTTGTGGCGAATAACCTCGCTGCGAACATGGCTAACACATTGCTGACCATGCTCGGCGAGAGTGACCTTGTGACGCGCCAAATCTTCACGACCCCGCAGGACGGCTTAACGTGGCTTCGGCACCATGCCAGTGGGGTAAGCTAACACCGAAATCTAACCATATGGGCCGTATGGGCCATTGGCTGCACTGGGAGGGTGTGATAATTTATTTCGAATACAATTCGGCTTTACGCACGGAAATCACGCAATGCTTTGTGAACATCACCTCGTCAACGATATCATCCACCGGTTCACATTCCACGAGACGAACTACTGTGCGCTAGACGAGGGGTTGGACCTGCTGGAAAAGCTGTACCGTGCCAGCGACCCCCACACCCCGCTGTATCTGTTGTTCGAGTCGAAGGCGGGCAGCCTGCCGCCATTTGGCTATCTGCTCCGCTCAGCGACCACCGTCATCAACGATGTGAAGCGCACCCACACCTTTCCGCCACTATTTATGGCGATCATCGTGCGCGGCCAGGCCGCCGAACAGCTGACCAACACCTTTTTCCCACTCCTCAAGTTTACGAACGCTGGCACGTGGCAGCTCTTCACCGATGCCGATGCCGCCCTGGTCTGGCTCCACGAGCAACAATTGCAAACTAGCTAGTCGAAATCCGTCGGCAGCGATGGGTCGCGGTAGTGGTCGAAGAAGCGTAGCAGTGCCTCGCGGCTGACGCGCGGGCGGCTGAGGTTTTCATCTGCGGGGAGGTCGGCCTCGGCGAACCAGGTGGGCGCGCTCGTTTCGATATCTCCCTGGGGGCTGGGCACCGGGTTTTCGCTTAGCAATTCGCAAAAAAAGAACAAAATGTAGGAGTGTTGCAACGTGGGCGGGTGGTCGTGTTGCAGCTTATCGTACAGCCATAGCAACTTCGTCGCGCGGACGCGATAACCGGCTTCTTCGAGCACTTCACGCTCGGTGGTCGCGGCTGGCCCCTCGCCGATGTCCGCCCAGCCGCCGGGGAGCGTCCATTTGCCCGCGTCCAACCGATCTTCGCGGACGAACAGCATGTCGCCGGCACGGTTGAACACCACCCCGCGCACCGCGACCTTGGGCGTCATGTATCCCTGCTCTGCTCTAA
>CAYSVE010000858.1:0-2433 GCA_964434365.1 uncultured Anaerolineaceae bacterium
GAAACCTACGCAGAGATGGCACATGAGTGTATTCATTTGCTATCACCATGTCCGCAAAGACCGGTCACTATCTTGGAAGAAGGTATAGCAGAGGTTTTCGCATACATCTATATGCGAGACACAATGAAACACGAATTAAAGCCAAAACCACCAGGAACCGCCTATCATGAAGCTGCCGAGTTGGTTGCCATGCTCATGAGCATCAATCCGTATGGGATCAAACAGATGCGTGAAGAAGAGCCAACGATCTCGCTCATCACCAAATCACTAATCTGGAAGCATTATCCCATGCTTGATGAAGGTGTAGCCGCACGCCTTGCAAGAACTTTTGTAAGCGACAATTGTGATGATTCTGGCATCCTGGCTTGGTATGAAAAGGAGAGCAGTGAAACATCCAGGGAACAGGTAGTGGAGGCTGAAGAATAGTTACTTCAGTTCAGGATCATACTCCATAGCAAGTGTTTAATCTCTCGCACACCGCCGCGCGGCGATTGTACGGCGCGGGCATCCTCCCCATCAAACACCGGCGGCTGATACGCTGGTACCATCCTGCGGACGGGACCACCGAACCATCCGCCTAAAAAGCCGACCATAAGCTGAAATCATGACAAGCTGACCGATCTTGGTCGGCTTTTTTGTTTGACAGACCTGCTATGTAAAGTCAAGCAGAAATTTGAGCCGATGCTATTGGTGTATTACGAATGATGTAAGGTCGTTTCTGCTTCAAGATGGTGTAAACACGGATAACCAGTTTCCGGCAAACCGCCCCCATGGCGGTTCCATACGGTTTTCCCTCCGCCCGCTTCTTCTGGTAAAACGCTTTGAGTTCTGGATCTTTGACCCGTGCCATCGTTGCCGAGAGCCATAAAGCTCTTCTCAGATATGATGATCCACGCTTCGACATATGAGCACGTGTGCTTTCAAATTGCCCGCTACTGAATACAGATGGATCAATCCCGGCATAAGCAACCAACTGATCGGCAGTCTCAAATCGTTCAACATTACCGATCTCGCCCAGAAAGATAGCTGCTATTGTCAAGCCGATTCCGGGTATAGAAGTCAGATGGTTCTCCGGAAGCTCAGCAACAAGTTCAGCTAGCTTTGCATCAACTTCAGCCATTTGTGTTTTAGTGAAGGCGAGTTGATCCAACAAACAGTTGAGCTGAACTCGGCCAACATCAATCATGAACGAGACTCCGATTGACTCACGAGCAACTTGCTGGATCTCTTCTGCTTTTTCACGCCCATAGTATCCCCTGCTGGCCTGGCGCAATATCTGCGTCATTTCATCGAGGTCAAACTCAGCAAAGTCTTGGGGGGATAGTGCTTTGGCTAGCAATGCACGCGATGAAGCAATGAATATATCGGAGAAAAAACGCTCATATTCAGGGAAAATCATATCTAACAGGGCCAGAATGCGCCGTTTTGCATCGCCAATCGTATCGCTCAAAGTAAGTCGGAAACGCGACAACTGGCGCAGTTGTAGATGGACTCGATCATGGTTGGTGCTAACTCGGCCAATATTGATACGCAAAAACTCTGCGATCCAGGTGGAATCCAGACGATCATTTTTACGTTTACGGATGTCGGTGCGTCTAAAATTCCGTATCTGGATGGGATTGAAAACGTGTACAGAGTAATTTGCCTGTTGCAGTTGGTCATAAACGGCAAACCAATAGTGACTGGTGGACTCCAGGGCAATTGCCACCGGCTCTTGATAGTGGCCAAGTTGATCAAGGAGCTTGTTAATCCCCTCCCGATCATTGTTGAAAAAGAAGGGCTTCACAACAGTTTTGCCCTGCTCATCCATCAGCATCGCTGCATGACGCCGCTTGGCAATATCGATACCCATGAACAACATCGGATAATCTCCATTATGGCAATGGATACAAAGCAGATTGAGGGCGACCCCGCGACTCTACGAGACCACTAGCCTTGTGCGTTATGCGTGGCCAACTCAGCAAAGTTCCCACAACCTGCTCGATCCAGTACCACTCGCAGAGGCGAGGCAGCAAACTGTCCAACGGAGCGTAACCTCCAGTCCCCTTTCCACGCTGGCCCTCGTCGACTGCTCGTTAGTGTATGAGTGCATACATCACTCATCGACACTAACCTCAGTATACAGGGTCCCCTCCTCAGCGCCGTCCCCGTGTGGTTGAGCGTTGTGCTCAACCGAACTGGACGGTTTCCAGTGGTGACGAGGAGGTTTCGTCATGTCCGAAGCAACAACCCGCAGCAAAATCCGTGAGTCCATCCAGCCGTTCCGTCACGAGCGGCTTTTCCAGACCGGTTGGGCAGGTGAACTGAGCTTCGCCGAAATCCACACCGATCTGGTTCCCAATCTGAACCGCCTGCTGCGCTATTACCGTAAGCCTGCTGCCTACATCCCGGACATCCTTCAGGAAGGCTTCATGCGCCTCTGGTGGGATCTGT
>CAYSVE010000859.1:0-2428 GCA_964434365.1 uncultured Anaerolineaceae bacterium
GGCGGCACTATCGGCGTGTACGGCGTCATCGACGCGAGCGAAATTCAGCTAATGCATGGGGCCGGGCCGTACAACTTCAACCTGATGCTGCATCAATGGCCCACCCGCGAATACGACCGCGCCGCCCAAGCGCCCCTCGTGGAATGGATCGAGGATGGAAAGCTGAGCTACAAGGAGTTCACCAGCGGCGAGTACCCCATCCACGAAATTCGTGAGGCGTACGCCTTCTCCAAGGAGAAGCACACCATCAAAACGCTGCTGCGCTACGATTAACCGTCGCCGGGACGCCGAATTGGCGTCCCACCCCATCGTTACCCGATTTTCTCTTATTTGCGCGGCTTTTCGCGTGCGACAAGGTTACGACCCCACGCAGCCAACAACCCACCGACAACCAACCCCACCAGTAGACGACCGATCGACAAGCTACCCGTGGGTGTGCCAACACGAAAGAAGAATAACGCTTCCACGATGAGCGGCACGATAACGCCCACGATGAGCCAGCAGCTTCCAATCGTTAGGATTAAGTAACCGAAAAGTCTCATTTATTCACCCTCTACAGCCATGCTACGATGTAGATTACAACCTGTAGTGTAGCGCGAATTCATGCGTTTACCACACATGACACGCTCATGTTATAGCCGGGCCATCTACGCGCCCGACATCGCGAAAACTGCTATATTGTATGCAGTAGGATTATCACTTTTGGAGCATTCGATGGGAAACACCCCGATACGACTTAGTCTTTATGTGCGCACGCTGATAGCGGTGGTGTTCGTGAGCGTGTGTTTGCTGCCGAGCGCCCCCGCCGCCGCCCAGGATTCGCCGGAACTCGTCGCCGCCTTGCTCGACGAAACCGAACCCGAACTCACACTCGGCGAGCTGTTGCTTAGCGAAGACTTCGCAAGCGACACCGCCTGGGAAACATTTACCAGCGACTTTGCCTTCGTGGCCGTTGCCAACGAGCAACTACAGATCATGGTACGCGATGAAACCACCACCTGGAGTATCGGCACCGACACGTTCGCCAACAGCATCACGACCGTGGAGGCGACACAGCTTAGCGAGGAAGACAACAACGACTACGGCGTGATGTGCCGCGCAAACACCGATGGCGGTGGCGAGGGCTACTATTTCCTCATCTCCGGCGACGGCTTCGCGTCGATTCAGTTATTCGATGAGGGCGAAGGCGATTACATCGTTTTGCAAGATTGGACGATCACCCCGGCTATCGAACAGGGCACGAACACCAACCGCATCAGCGCAGTGTGCCACGACACGTACCTCGCGCTGTTCGTCAACGACGAACTGGTGCTAGAGGCTGAGGATGACACCTTCGCCGGGGGCACTGTCGGCCTTAGCGCAACCATCTACGAACCCGAAACGACCATGAAAGCGGCCTTCGACAACCTTGAGGTGTTCGCAACCACGGGCGACGCAGGCGGTGACCTGAAGGACCCGCAAGTTGCGCAAACGCTCACGCAACACGATGCGGGTTGGACCGAGGCTGTCGCCGAACTGGAGCAACTGGGCCTCATCGGTAGCGGTGGAACGCTCATATTCAACGAACCGCTGGCCTTCTTCGACGGCACTGGCTCGTGGTTTCAGGCGCTTGCGCGCAATACGTCCAACCGCGATGTCGTGATGGCTGCCACGCTCGACTTTACGATTGGTGACCCGCTGGAATACGAGGCGTGCGGCCTGCTGGCACGTATCGTCACCGATGGCTCCGACAGCATCGGCACGTTCCTCGAAGTTGGGTTCACGAATCTGGGGCAGGTTTACTGGTTGGACCGGCGCGGTGATGCCGGCGGCGATACCGACTTCCTTGGGCTGGGCCTTAACCTGGGGATGCCGCATCACATCTTGTTCATCGCACAGGGCGACTTACTGTCGGTGTACATCGATGGCGAATTGGTTTTCGAAGATGTGCCCATCGAATCGCGTAGTGGCTCGTTCGGCATTGCCCTGGTCGGTGCCGGTGAGACGTCGCGCTGTGAGGGCACCGATGTGTGGGCCTACAGTGCCCCGGCCTTCGTGGAGGGGCTGTGCGAGGTCTTCGCAGCGAACACGGTAAACCAGCGTAGCGGCCCCGGTACGAACAACGACGTGGCCGGGTCGCTCACAGCCGGTTCCATAGTCGAAGTAACGGGCCAGGCTAGCGGCGGCGACGGCTTCACCTGGTACCAATTGGCAGGCGACGTGTGGGTTCGCGAGGATGTCGTGAGCGTGCGCGGCGATTGTAGCGACATCCCGACCGTTAGTTAGGTTGGTTTTTCCGCAGGGCACTTGTGGGGTGCCCTGTCACCATTCCTCCGCAGTTTCCCGGGCGTTCTCAACGAATTTCCCGCACCCTGTCGATTTCCCGCGCCTCGTTCGTCAACATAATAGAATTACCCAAACCGGTAACCTTATTCAACGAGGAGCTACA
>CAYSVE010000860.1:0-1009 GCA_964434365.1 uncultured Anaerolineaceae bacterium
AGCGACCCTAACCTACTACGGCGAATACCCCACCGGTTCTGGCACTTACTATGCGTACCCCACAGAGGGTGACGCAAACGGCTTCGCATACCGCATGGACCTCTTCGAAGACCCAGAAAACATGGCTGCCTTCGAAGCAGCGTACGGCTATCCGTTAGACGTGCCGCAAACCTGGGCAGAACTACGCGACATTGCTGAGTTCTTCACTCGCCCGGATGAAGGCCTTTATGGTGTCGGCGTTTACACGCAGATCGACTACGATGCGATTACGATGGGCTTCGAGAACATCATGTTCAGTTATGGTGCCGACTGGAAAGATGCCGACAACAATGTCCTCGGCGTGGTGAACTCCGACGAAGCGGTTGCCGCGCTCGAACTTTATGCGGAGTTGTATCAGTTTGCCCCGCCAGGGACGAACAACGCGTTCTTCGCCGAGATGAATGATATTTTCATCAATGGCCAGGCCGCGATGATCATGAACTACTTTGCCTTCTTCCCGGCGCTCGATAATCCTGAGATCAATCCGTATCGCGACGTCACGGGCTACTTCCCGATGCCAGCAGGCCCCACCGGCGAGCGATTCGCTGCCCTCGGTGGCCAGGGCATCAGCATCAACTCCTACATCGATGACGCGCGTAAAGAGGCCTCCTATGAGTTCATCCGCTGGTTTGCACAGGAAGAAGTGCAGGCTCGCTGGGCCGAGCTTGGTGGCTTCACTACCAACAAGAACGTTCTGGAATCTGAGGCGTTCCTCACGCAAACGCCCTACAACGCGGCCTTCGCCGAGACCATGACATTTGTGAAGGACTTCTGGAATATTCCTGAGTTCGGGCAATTGCTCGAGCCTTCACAGCGTTGGTTGCACTCCTACATCGTCGGTGGCGAGGGCACCGCACAAGAGGCAATGGACAACATGGCGTTCGAGATGGATGAAATCCTCGTCGAAGCTGGCGTCATTTCCGAATAAACCAAACCTACATTGAAGTCACGGGTGAGGCGTAACGACTTG
>CAYSVE010000860.1:1019-2425 GCA_964434365.1 uncultured Anaerolineaceae bacterium
TTCCCCGCAATTATGACTAAGAGAAAATATTGTTTATGTCCCAGGTTAGCGGCGTTTCAAAGTCCTCTCGGTTTCAAATAAGCGACCGACGTCTCATCCAGTTGTTCATTACACCCACGATTGTATTGCTCATTGTGATGAACATCTTCCCCTTGATTTATAGCCTTTATCTGAGCTTTACCGACTACTCGGCGATTGCAGATGCGCAGCCAGAGTGGATCGGGTTTGCCAATTATCAGGAAGTGCTGAGTGACGAGCGTATCTGGCATAACTTTGCAGTCACAGGACGTTACGCCCTCTTCTCCGTCACGTTGCAAATGGTCGTTGGCTTCGGTTTTGCGCTACTGCTAAAAGAGAAATTCAAGGGCAGTGGCATACTCACCACATTGATACTCGTACCGATGATGGTGTCGCCTGTTGTGGTCGGGGTCTTCTGGCGAAACATATTTAATCCCTCGACAGGCATTTTCAACTACTTCCTATTGCAAACAAACCCCGAAACGGGCCTGGAGTGGCTTGCAAAGCCAGATTTAGCGCTGCTTGCGATTGTTATCGTGGATGTGTGGATGTGGACTCCATTTGTCATGCTGCTCTCACTCGCGGGTCTTAGCGCCATTCCCGATTATCTGTATGAGGCAGCGTCTATCGACCGGGCAAGCTGGTGGTTTCAGTTTCGGCGCATCACACTGCCACAGGTCATGCCGCTGCTGTTGATCGCGGTGCTCTTCCGAACCATTGAGGCATTCAAGCAATTCGACCTCGTGATGGGGCTAACAGGTGGTGGGCCGGGGGACGCCACCGAAACGGTCGCCGTCCGTCTCTATCGCGAGGCGATCCTGCAAAGTGAAACTGGCTCATCCAGTGCGCTAGCCTATGTTGTACTGGTCATCATTGTTGCGGTTAGCAACATTTACATTCGCGCCTTAAACCGCGTAAGGGAGGGTTAACGATGGCTTCTTCAACATCAGCACCGCGCAAGCCGGTCGTTCATTCGACGCGTGTAGACAAAGTCGGTACGCTGCCGCAAACACTGCAAACCATACGCGCGGTCGTGGTCGTGTTCCTGGCCATCATCATGCTTATCCCGGTCATCTGGATGGGCATGACCGCATTCAAGTCACGCCCGGACGCCGTCTCGGTGCCGCCGAAGGTCTTCTTCGAACCGACCCTTGAGGGCTTTGTCAGTCTATTCACCGACCGTCGCCAATTGGGGCCGGGCGAAGCTGAGGAGATCGAAGCGAATATCGACCAGCTAAACTGGGCAGAGCAACTCGCCTTCAAACGGGGCCAAATCATCATCGGTGAAAGCCGTTTCCCTCGGCAACTGCTCAACTCGATGATTATTGCGGGGGTATCGACATTTTTTGCGGTTGCGTTCGGTGTGCTGGCTGCCTATGCGTTTAGCC
>CAYSVE010000861.1:0-2421 GCA_964434365.1 uncultured Anaerolineaceae bacterium
GTCACCTGTACGCCTTGCATCTCTAAAAGTCAGCACGCCCGAAACAGGTGATAGCTCGAACTTACGACGAGCGCGCTTTGCCACCCCTGTGCCGTCATCATCTCGGCGCTGTAGATGGCGTTTTCCTCGGTGCTGCGGCTTTTTTCTTCCATGAATATGGCCTCAGCGGTAACACCCTCGGCGAGCAGCATCTCACGGCATGCACTGGCCTCGCTGCGGGTATCATCGATGCCGGTGACCGCCCCCGTGCACAACACGTTCGGTGCCCAACCGGCGTGCCACATCGTCGCGCCGTGTTTGGCGCGGTCGCGGAAGTTCGCCGTCGGTTGGTCCATTTCGAGGCCAGCACCTAACACGACAATGACATCGCTTTGGCTCGGGTTATCTTGTCGCCCGGTGACGATTATCGACAACCCAAGGATGACACAGAGAACAATCCATAGCATAACAGGGACGAACAGCACCCAAAACACAGGGCGTGGCATGCCGCTCAGTGAAGAACCTCGTCATCAGCATCGTTGTCGGCCCCAGCATCCCCGACCATCGTTCGCCCAATCGTCCAACCATCGATCGATGCCATGCGCAGGCGCATCAGTGGCCCCTGGCCCATCGGGAAGCCAAGCGACGGCTCTGGTGAAATAATGACCGGGTCCTTCAGGTGCAGGTACATCACGACCGAGGGCGGCGGCACTTCGTCGAAATCATCGGCATCGGCTTTTTCCTCGTCGGTGTCATCATTGTCTTCGCCGTAGTAGTCCATGTATTCGTCCATGTCGAACTCAGCAAGGCCCCGTAAATCGACCGCTTCGGTCAAAATTTTCTTCAGTTCTGGCGGCGCTTCGGTGATGTTCATCTGGCTTGTAAGCATATCGGTGATGACATCGAGATAGGCTTCTTCGCTGATGAGCGTCCCGCTGACCACCATGCCGCGCATCATCAGCGTAACACCAAGCTCTACCCCCATGCCGTTGACCAACCCGGTAACGATATACATCAGTACATGGTCGGGTTCATCCCATGCGGGGCCGGGCATTGGTATAGGTAAGTCGAACATACTTCCCCCTCATGAATGAGAAACGGCGATGATTGTACAACCATCGCCGCCCTAATGCGATTAGCACCCCGGCCCCGTTTAGCCGATGCGTGCGCGCAATGCCGCTTCGGTGGCAGCGTCCTCAGCGTGGACCTCCACGCGAATACCCTCGCCGGGGTACGCGCGCAGCGTAACGGTTGCCTCAGTCTCGAGGTCTGCGGTGCGCTGTCGAATGCCACGCCGCATATCTTCCAGCGCAATCATCACATCGCTACCACACACCGATGCTGTTTTGATTTCTACCTTAATCATCGCCATATCCCCTTATTTTGACAGCAGATCAGACGCATCGAACACCGACACCTTTACCTCGACACTAGCACTCGCTGTAGCCACAGGCGAGGCACTTACGGCACCCCTCCGCACGCACAAGCGAGATCGTTGCGCAGGACGGGCACATATCGGCACCGGAGATCACGAGTTGGTTATCGTTAACCGGCGCTACGGTTGCCGGTGCCGATGCAGGCGCGGGTGGCGGTGGGTTTGTATCCACCATCGGTAAACTAAGCTGCTGCGCTGTATCTTGCGAGAAGTACTGTTCTTCCATCACCTGCGCGACGGCATCGGGCAAGGAGGACACGCGTTGCGGCCCAAACCCGATGGACCGTGTTCCGCCGATGTTGCGCAATTGGTCGATGATGAGCTTCAGCATTTCAAGGCGATTTTGCGGCGCAGTCGTGCGCAGCGACAGCGAGATCATGCGACCAAGCCCTTCGGCATCGGCCTGGAGGTCGCTCCCGCTTTTGCCCGGCGCGGTGATAAACACCTCGAATGGATAGCCATGTTCGTCGCTGTTCATCGTCACATAGGCATGGCCAAATGGTGTTGACGTATCGACCGTAACGCCGCTGAGCTTCTTCGGGCGCGGGTACACATGGTGGGGCGTCGCCACCTGCTCCACCGGCTTGGGTGCCGCTTCGGCCTCTTCTTCGTCGGCCTTAAGCATGAGCACCTGCTCATCGCGGCTACCGTCGCGGTAGATGGTGCCGCCCTTGCAGCCGAGGTCGTACATATACTCGTACAACTCCGCGACTTGCTCTACGGTGTATTCGTTGGGCACATTGCACGTCTTGCTGATGGCGCTGTCGATCCATCGCTGGAAAGCACCCTGCACCTTCACGTGCTCCTCTGGCGCAAGGTCCATCGCCGTGACGAAGTACTCGGGCAGGTCGGTCGTGTTGGGGTTCTGCTCGTAGAAATCGGCGACGAGCGGCACCTGTTCCTCGTGCAGGCCGAGGCGGCTTTTGCGGTAGTACACCCAGCTGAAGAACGGTTCGATACCCGTCGAGGTGTTGACCATCGTACCGGTGGTGCCGGTGGGGGCCTGC
>CAYSVE010000862.1:0-2417 GCA_964434365.1 uncultured Anaerolineaceae bacterium
AACGGAATTTGCAGGTTGGGTGGCAGCGTGAGCGTATCGTCGGTGAACTGCATGACTTGTGGGGCCATACTCGCCGATACGTTGAAGTACGCGAGGTACGTCGCCATGCTAAAGGGTTGACGTTGCTCGCCTTGCACGGTGAGCGTACTGTACTGCCGCCTTACGAAGCCGTCCGGGTCGGCGGTGGCATTTACAAAGCCGAGGTTTGCAGCGCTCGCGGTCAGTTCATCGGTGGGCAAAAGCGACTCGCCAAAGTTCACACCGTCGAGGGTGGGCTGTGCCCCCACTGCGGCGAGAATCGTGCGAGTGCCGCCCTCGCGCGCGGCAGAAATCGCGTCGGCAAAGGCGAAGTCGCCGGGGGCTGGTTCGGAGAAGATGAGGTCGAACGCGACCACGCGCGCGCCATCGTCGCTGAGGGCCGCCAACAGGTCGGCATAGCGAACCCGCGACCAACTCAGCAGCGACCGCCCGTATTCCTCTAACGTCGCATCGTCGATGGCGACAAGTACCACGTGTCCGCTGGTGGGGATGGGCACGAAGTAGGCGTTCATCAGGCGCAGGCGCACCCCGGTGAACAACCCACCCCATGCGACCAGCAACATCACGACTGCGACGGCTCCGCCGGTGAGCAGCCCCACGCGCAGGCGCTCAAAAATCTGGCTCACGCCGCGTCGTCCTCAGGTGTTGCTTCGGTAGCGTCGCTCTCGCCCTCGTCTGCCGAGGGTGCGAGTTGAACTGGGTCGACTTCGATGGGGTCACCGATGAATTCGTAGAGCGAAATGTCCTCTGGCCCGTGGTTGTCGGCGAATTCGCGCAGGCCAGCACATTCGTCTTCGATGGTGACCTGGCTGGCTTGCACCCAACCGAAGCCGCCACGGAAATCGAAACGATACCACATGCCGCTCTCGCTTACGCCGATAAACAGGTCGATGTCGTCGTCGGCAACGGTGCCCACACGCGGGAAGTCGAGGCTGGGGCCGGTGCGCACGTTGATACGAACATCACCCGGAATGCTGACGCCAGCCGAACAACCATCGAGCGCAGAATCGAGTTCGGCGAAGGTGTTCGCGCGGACGACGTCGCTCAGTGCTTCGTTCACCGCAGAGCGAATCCCAAACTCGGCGCCGACTTCGTCCTCATTCTCGCCTGCTATTGCCGCGACCATCCCCTCGGTAACAAGCATCGCACTGCGGCCATCGGCTTCCACGCGGATGTCGAAGGCCGTGCCCCGTGCGGCGAGGGTCATCCCCGGTGTGACGACATCATAGTTCGAGGTGGCGTCGAGGGCGCGATCGAGGCGTTGGCTGGTTTGCCCGGCGAGTACTTCGAAGGTGAGTTCGAAGGACGTTTCGGCAAGGCCTTCGTTGAAGGCGTTGATCTGAACTTCGGTGTTGGGCTGGAGTACCGTCTCGACGCCGTCGGCAAAGAAGGTCACACGCGCGGTACCGGTCGCATCGGTGCGGATGGCGTCGCCGACACCGACGATGGCCTCGGCGGTAACCGGCAGGAAGTTGGCGGTGTTCACCCGGCGCACTTCGACACCGGCGTTGATGACTTCCAGCACAGCGGCCAGTTCGGATTGCCCGTAAGTAGCAGGGACCATCAGCAGGAGTGCGATGATGGGGAGGATTAGTCGACTCAAGATGAGAACTCCTTGTGGTTGAGTGAATTACACATTATTACGATAACACGCATTATGGCACTGTTTTATAGAAACCTGCGCAGCTTTTCCATATTTTAGTTCCACAATAGTTACAGCGCACGTTTTAGGTGAACTTTGCATGGCAAAATGGAACCCTACCCCCACCGACGGTGACCAAGTCGGTGAAGCACAACAGGAGTTTGGGATGCCAGGAAATCAAGAAGTGCCGTTGGATGCCACCGACGGAATGATTCTCCAGGCGATGGCGAATGGGAACGCTCATGCGCTCGACGAACTCTACACGCGGCATGGCCCCGCCCTACTCAGCTACCTCGTCGGTCAGTTGGATAATCGCCAACAGGCCGAGGAAGTGTTGCAGGACGTGATGCTGGCTGCGTGGAATGGTGCGGCTCGGTTCCGTGGCGATAGCAAGGTGCGCACGTGGCTTATCGCCATTGCGCGTAACCACGCCATCAACGTGCGGCGGAAGCGTAAACCCACCCTCGTCGAACTGCATGAGAACGTCGATGCCGACACAACCGGTCCGTTAGAACGACTGGAACGCAAAGCACAAGCGAACGCGTTGCGTGCGGCTATTCGCCAATTGCCGGAGCAGCAGCGCGAAACGCTGGAGCTGGTGTTTTTTCACCAGTTGACCGGGCCAGAGGCGGCCGATGTTCTTGGGGTTTCCGTTGGGACGATCAAGAGTCGTCTGAATCCGGCAAAACAAACCCTACGTAGGATGCGGGGGCGCGAGGGGAATTTGGATCGGTGA
>CAYSVE010000863.1:0-2417 GCA_964434365.1 uncultured Anaerolineaceae bacterium
GGCCGGGATCGTTGCGCCCGTATGGGTTATCCGGGGGCGGGGGCCTGGTGGCGGGTGGGCGGGGCCGGACGACATGGCGCGGGGGGTGGTTCGGGCGGGGGGGGGTGTGCGCGGCGCTGGGGCACCTCACCCGCGCCGATGGCATCGTGCTGCTGATGGCGGCGGTGGCGGCGTTGTTGTGGCCGTGGGGCGCGCCGCGTTGGCGCGTGCGGGTTGTGGCGCTGGCCGTGTTGTTCGTCGCGTACTTCGTGGCGATGACGCCGTGGTTCGCCCGCAGTTTATCGGCGTTTGGTGCGCCCTTGCCGACAGGCGGCGCGCAGGGCGTGTGGTTCAGCGAGTACAACGATATTTTCAACTACCCGCCCGATGCCTCGCCGGAGACGTTTTTGCAGGCAGGTGTGCTGTGGTCCTCGCGCTGGGAGGCCCTGCGCCGGAACGCAGCGACCTTCTTCGCGGTGGAGGGCTGGGTAGCGCTGTGGCCCTTCATGCTGCTCGCGCTGTGGAACCGCAGGCGTGATCCGTTTTTGCGGGGGCTGTGGTTATACGCGTTGGGCATGCACACCGCACTGACGCTCGTGTTCCCCTTCCCAGGGATGCGCGGCGGGGTGTTCCACTCGGCGAGTGCGCTGGTGCCCTGGTGGGCAGCGCTGGCAGTCTGCGGCATCGACGATGCAGTGACGTGGGCCGCCGCTCGCCGCAGCACGTGGAATGCCCCGCTGGCGAAATTCGTCTTTTCGGTGGGGGCGGTCGTGTTGGCGGTGGTTTTAAGCGGCTCGGTGGCGGCCTCCCGCGTGGCCGACGGCACACCGCGTTTGTACCGCCTGCTGGACGAAACCCTCCCCGCCGATGCACGCATCATGGTCAACGACCCGGCGCAGATGTACTACTTCACCGGGCGGGGCGGGGTGGTGCTGCCGAACGAGTCGCCGGCGATCATCCCTGAGATTGCGGCACGCTACGATGTGGGCTTTCTACTGCTGGAACAGGTCAACGCGGATGGTTTGGCCCTGGCAGCACCCACTGGCCTCATCGACATCCCCGCCGACCCGCCGGACTTCCTGCAACCGATTCCCCTCGATGACCCACGAGTGAGGCTGTATGCGATCACCGACCCTTTTTAGGCGCGAACTGACATTTTTGCTGCTGGCCACACTCAGTGTGACGTTGTATGCGCTGGTGGCGGGCGGCGGCTTCCCGCTCGATGACGCGTGGATTCATCAGACATACGGGCGCAACCTGGGCCTGGAACGTCAGTTTGCGTTTTTGCTGGGCGAACCCTCGGCGGCATCGACGGCCCCGCTTTACACGGTGTTGCTCGCGGCGGGCTACACCGCGCGGATTCCGTACGCGTTGTGGACACACGCCCTCGGTGTGCTGGCGTTGGCTTTCGCGGCGAGCGCGGCGGGCCTGTTTGCGCTGCGCTTCGCGCCGAAGCTGCGCTGGGCGAGCTGGTTCGCGGGGCTATCGGTGGTGCTGGCGTGGCATATGATATGGGCGGCGGCAAGCGGCATGGAAACGGCCATCTTCGCGATGTGGTCACTCGTGCTGCCTTTGATGGCGTGGCACGAATCGGTTGCAGAACGGGGCACGGCGCAGACGATGCAGCGCGGCGTGACGTTCGGCGTGGTGGCCGCACTGGCGACCCTCACGCGGCCTGAGGGCCTCGGTATCGCCGGGCTGTGCGGACTCTCGCTAATGGTGATGATGCCTGGCGGTGTACGCACATTCGCGCTGTGGGTGGGCGGTGCGGCAGCGGGTTTTGCCTTTGTGATACTGCCCGCGCTGGCCTATAACTTCGTCGTGACGGGTGGCCCACTACCGACAACATCCGATGCGAAACAGAGCGAATTCGCGCCACTGCTGGCGCTGCCGTACCTGCAACGTGTGCGACTGATGCTGACGCCCCTGCTGGCAGGTGGGCAGAGCGTGTTGTTGCCGGGTTTCGTCGCCTTCGCGGTGATGGCCGTTCGCCGCAGCCTCGCCGACCGGGGCAACGCGCCGACGCTGGTGATCGTGCTGTGGCCTATCGCGCTGATTTTGCTGTACGCCGCCCGGCTCCCTGCGAACTATCAGCACGGGCGCTATGTGATCCCCGCGTTACCCGCAGTGCTGATGGGCGGGGCAATCGGCACGAGTTACCTGCTGGGCTGGGGCAGGCGCACCCTCGCGACGCGTGTGCTCAGCAGGACATTGGCGGGTGTGGCCCTCGCGACGCTGGCCGCCTTTGCGTACGTCATCGGCCCTGGCGTTTATGCCACCGACGTGGCGATTATCAACGAGGAGATGGTCGCATCAGCGTTGTGGATCGAGGAGGAAATTCCGCCGGAGGACTTGCTGGCGGTCCACGACATCGGCGCGATCGGCTTTTTCGCGCCCCGGCCCATCTTCGACCTGGCGGGCCTCGTTAGCCCGGAGGG
>CAYSVE010000864.1:0-2416 GCA_964434365.1 uncultured Anaerolineaceae bacterium
GGTGGCGGGGGGGCGCGCGGGGCTGGGGCCCCCCCCCCCTCGCCCACACAACTGAACCCTACGCTGTAATCTCCGACACCACCTCGATGCCGTTGGTCATCATGTGGTAGAGGAAAACACTGTGCAAAAAGTCGGCATCGTGCGCGGGGATGCCCGCCTCCTCGGCCACCGAAACCGGCGTGTCGAACGTGTCGACCGTGTTTATCGGCACGATGACGCGCACGCCGCGTCGGTTTAGCGCATTGGCGCGCAGGCGCATGTGCATCGCCGTGTTGTAGGTGCACAGGTCGGTGCAGTCGCCGACGATGATCCACGTTTTGACCTTCTCGTGCGCATCCACCCATGCGTTGAGGTCGGTTTCGAGGCCCGCGCTGAGGGCGTTCTTCTCCACAATTTTGAACTGGTCGTAGAACGGAAGCTGCTGATATGCATCGACGGCTTCGCTTTCGGCGGTGCCGCGCACGCAGTGGGGCGGGTAGCTCATAAACTCGACCGCGTCCTCGGTGTGCGTATCTTGCGCGAGCGCAATCGTGCGGACGCCCTGCCCCCACGCCAGGTTGAACAGGTCCACGATGGGGTCGACGATGGTGTTGACGCGCTCGCTGCTGAGCGGGCCGATGTTACAAAAGCCCTTGATGACATCCACCGAGATAATGCCGACCGTCTCCGGGTCGCCGCCGGTCAGGTCTTTCAGCGATGCAGGTTCGCGCGCATCCTGCCAGTTAAGCATCCATGTGATGAAGGGCTTGCTGTTTTCGATGAACTTTTCGACGTCTGCCATGTTGGGGGTATCCTCTCGCTCGCAAATTGGGGAAACAAAAACCGCCGGGTGGCTACCCTGCCAGTATAGCAGGCCCCGGCGGCTCGACGTGCGAACGAGTGCGAAAACTTACTGCGCGGAGGCGATGACACCCGCGAGGGCCGCGTATGGCGGGCCACCCCGGTCGTAGCGCTGGCCGTTGAAGGTAATCCACTGCGGCGAGCCATCGCCGAGGCGCATCTGCACACCCGGCGTCCCGTTAACACCCAGGCGGCTGCCGAGTTGGGTGTCGATCTGGAACTGGTTGGCATCGGAGATGCACGAGAGCAGGTCGCCATACTCCAGGCCGAGTTCGCGCGCGAACACACGACCGGTCTCGTTATTGAACCCGCGTGACGTGAGCTGGAACATCGTTTCGTGGGCTGGCCAAAACAGGTTGATGTCCTCTTCGGCGGCGCACTCCACGTAGCGCGCGGTCAGGCCGCTGCGGTCCACCGAGGCAAAAAAGCGATACTCGAAGCGGGCCTCACCCGTGAGGACGTGGTTCTCAACCAGGCGAGATACCGTGCTGTGGTAGTCCTGGCAGTGCGGGCACTGGAAGTCGGAGAATTCGACGATGGTGATCGGCGCTTCGGGGTCACCGATGACAAAGCCGCCATCGGCAAGCCGTTCGACCTGCAAATCGCCGAAGTCTGCGACTTCGGGAGCATTGACGGCGCCGCGCGCATTGCTGAAGAAAATGGCACCGGCGGCAATAATCACCGCAACAGCGATGATCCCACCCAGGATATACAGTTGTTGTTGGTTGCGGCCAGCCTTGGGCTTGCCCTTAGTTGCTTCTGCCATAGTCGTTTACCTTTTTTTGTAAAGATGCCTGGTACTTTAGTCCATCGTGTGCGCTTGCTCAACCTGTTACTTGTTCAGATTTTGATGAGAGACGCCATGGGACTAACCACGGTACTTGTCGTTGATACGCCCGATAAGGTTCCCCAATGAGGGCGACGAGTGTGCGTTCTTCGAGTAACGAGCCGAAAATGAAGTACAATGTGCTGGCGATATTAAATTGCAACCGCGCCATGCTCAGCGTCGGCTCTGCCCAGATGAAGATGATACTGAACAGGTATAGCGGGTGCCGCACCAGGCGGTATAGGCCACCGTATTGCATCTGCTCTGGTGGGAGGGGGAGCGGGTCGCCGCTGATGTAGGCGAGCGCTTGCCGCAGGCCCGCGAAGCGCAAAAAGTCGATTTGCAGCAGCGACACCGAGAGGGCAACCAGCGCGCCCAGTTGTACCAACCGCAGCACCCACCCGAACCCATCGCCCACTTGCCATACCGTTGGGCCGGGGGCCGTTGCCATACGGTAGAAAATGGGCAGCAGTGAGACAACTGCAAAGGCGTTGTAGCCTAGCCGGTACAACCCCTCGTAGCCGCGCTCGCCCAGGGCGTTGCGTAGCCGGGCCTTTACGGCAAGGCGGGCAAGGATGCTGTGCAACACAGCGTAGACAAACATCAGGATGAGTACCATCGCACACCGGAGAAATTAAAATGCAAGCTGTAGACATTATTGCAAAGAAGCGTGACGGTTTGCCACTTTCGCGCGACGAAATCGCATGGTTTGTGCGCGCCTATGTGCGCGACGAAATCGCCGATTACCAG
>CAYSVE010000865.1:0-2416 GCA_964434365.1 uncultured Anaerolineaceae bacterium
AAAGTTGAACGCGGTAAACGGTGTCTGGCTACGATCGACCATGGCTAGCCCTCCTGTACCACGATGGTGTCGCCGTTCTCGATGAGGCGCACCTTGATAAACACGAGTGGCTGCGAGGGTGCAACCCGTAGTTCGACGATGAAGCGCCCCTGTTCGACGCTTGCCGGGGTATTCAGGGTGTCATCCACGACGACGCGGTAGGCCTGCGCCGGGGTGCTACCCGCGAACGCGCCACGCTCGAACAGGTAGGCGAGGATGGTCTCCATGCTTTGGCGTACTTGCCTGCGGAAGGCGTCGTTGTGCACTTCGAAGACATAGCGCTGTCCGTCGCGTAGCGCGATTTTTCGCAGCAAGATCAACAACCGACGCACATTGAGCGACCGCCATTCCTCGTCGTCGCTGAGTGTATGTACACCCCATACCGTGAAACCCTGTGGGTTTTGGCGAAGCACATTCACGCCACTCTGATACAGGTCATCCAGCGCGGTGGGCAAAACCGGAGGGACCGACCCCACGGCGTATCGTAATACATCATTCGCCGGGGCAACCCAGGCACCGCGCGTCCGTGACCGCGATGCCATTACACCGCAGACTGCACCGTCGGGGACAGTGGGGCGGACGACCCCGTCAGGGTCGCGCGTGAATACACTCGGGTAGTACAACGCAGCATAGGTCGATGCTTTTTCGCTGCTGATGCGCAGTTGTTGTAGCAGGTCGCCGAGGTATGCGCTGACCTCGCGGGCAGTGAACCGATGCGGCACCGACAGCACTGCGACCATATCTCCGCGGGCAGCAGACATCTCCACTGACTTTGCATGAATCGCGAGCATCGTTTCGTTGGGGTAGGTGCTGTGCAACACCGACCACGTCGGCTGAAATGGTGGCACCAATGCGACGGTCAACGGTTCATCGACTGGTTCGATGTCGTCGATCTCGGTTGGCTTCGGTGTAAACAGAAAATCATCACGAGCGCACGGTTCTGGTTTCTCGGGTGCGTCCTCGGGTGGTGGCTCGGTCGGGGCATATGTCAGTTGCCAACCCGGCTGTGTGAGGTCGGGCAGCGCAACGATGCTGATCTCCTCGATGGGTAGCAGGCTGTGCAGGCCACGCAGGGGGATCCCCTGCCGGAAACGTCGGTCGAAGGCATCGGCTAGTAGCGCACCCTGCCCGCTAAACCGTAAATAATCGTCGAGGTACATCGTTTGCAGGTGAGCGCCCCACTGTGCCGACGTAATCGCGAAGGGGTCAACATGCTCGGGCACAAGCCCATCGCGGAAGCGTGCTGTCTCAGGTGTCGGTTTGGGGTAAGCGCCGTGCCAGAGGTCCGGTGCAACGCTCAACGCCAATGGAATGAAAACCGTTGCCTCGCCATCTTCGGTGGCGGCAAACGGAAATCGTGATTCGGCGGCCTCGGCCCGCAGGGCAGCCGCCGGGTGTGCTTCGGTGGGCTGTGGGATGCCCTCGGGTTCGTAAAAATAATCGTCGTCGGTGTTCAAGTAACCAACGAAGCGCGGATGCGGTGCGGCATAGGCCATTTCGCTCAGCCGGTGCGCCAAATCCTCGGTGCGGCGTGCGCGCATGGCAAGTGTCAAACGGGTGACCCGGCTCACAGGCAGCGGGCTGGCCGCCTCTGCGCCAATTTGCCACGCGCCACCTAACCGAAAGGCGATCTGGACTGCATCGGTTTGGCTAGCGGGTAAGGGCAGCAATTGCTCCACGAGCAACAAAGCGCGTCCTCCCGCATGGTCGAAGGCAAGCCAATCGCCCTCACGAATCGCCAGCAGGTTCGCTGCCTCGCCATTTGTGACGAGCGCCGCAGTTTTTCGCTGCTTATCGGCGTCCGCCTCGGTCGTATCGTTGAAGATAAGCGATAGGTCGCCGTTAGTGTTGCGTTCTAACCGGTTAAACTGCGGAATCGGCACGCTGCTACCATCGGTGTTGAGCCAAGCCACCGATCCATCGAGCGTCGTGTCGCGTTCGATCTCGGTGAACCAGTGAGCTTTTCCGGTGACCGCGTACCACTGGCCCGTTTTGCCGAAGGGTGTTGCAGTTGGCGCAACGTGGTTCAGCTGAACAAATGCGCAGCGTGGGTCGGTTGGGTCGGTCCCCGGTGGCTCACGCCGAAACTCGACCCTGAGTGTGTCGCCGGCTCGCAGGGGCGTCCCTCCCAGCGATTGTACCGTCAACGTGAGCGCATCGTCGGTGAGCAGCGTTTCCGTCACCGTACTGATGGCCTGTACGAGGGCCGTCGCGCTCACACTGAGGTCATCGGACCAACTGCCTGCGCTACGAGCGCGCACCTCCGCTGGGCGATATACCAGGCCATCGGTCGCCAGTATGCCGCCTACGGGGAATCGGTTGCTGTACGCCAGCTGGCTCGCCCGAACAACCCAGCAGCGCCGCCCACCCTGCGCAA
>CAYSVE010000866.1:0-2406 GCA_964434365.1 uncultured Anaerolineaceae bacterium
GACCGAATACGACGAAGAAGGCAACTTCATTACCGTAGAGCAGCCCAATGGCACCTGCGTGCGCATCGATTTCTGGTATATCGCACGTGGTATCCCGATATTTCAGGCGATTGTGCCGCACCTCGAAGAGGATGAACACTTCCCACGGTTACAGTCGTACCCCTGGCACCTTGTCAACGAGGCGCGTTACCAGCGCGAAGTGATGGCGATGGAGCGCGATGGGTTGTTCAACAGTTTGCTACTGTGGGATGCCGACGACAAACCGCCACTCGAAGTATGCTTCATGGTCGCACGGGTGGGGTCGCCCAAAGTCATGCTCGTCATCACCCCGCACGATTATCCGTCTGGACGTCCACACATACGGGTTGCGCCGTTTTTAAACATGGGCGCAGGCGACGACCTCTACGACGTGTTCGAGGATATGTGGGCGCAGTCCAACCTGTTCCACGATGTAGATGGCTGGGCGTGGGACGCCGAGATGACGCTGGTGGAATACATCCACGTGGTGGAAGACGAATTGGGCATTGAGCGGACTGCCCCACCACCGCCGCCCGAAGCGGTAACTGAAACCGTAGCCGACCCTGAACCAGAAGCAGGGGGCGAAGCGGAACACGCGGAACATGAAGAAGTCGAACAACCGTCGGAGGAAGCCGAATGAGTTGGGATCGGGTAGAGCGCCTGCTTGGCACCGAAAACCTTGCACTGCTCGCGACAAAGCGGGTGGGGGTGGTGGGTCTGGGGTCGGGCGGCGGTTTCGTCGCGCAATCGCTCGCGATGAGCGGGGTCGGCAAGTTCGTGCTTGTCGACGACGACGTGATCGACGAAACGAACATCGTACGCCATGTCGCCGACCGCGCGCATTTAGGGCGCCCAAAGGCCGAAGTGTTGGAGGCGCTCATCAAGGGGCGTAACCCCGATGCGGACATCGACGTGCGCGTCGGGCGCATCGAAGACCATATGGACGTGCTCGATGGCCTGGACGTGCTCGTTGTTGGCGTCGACCACGAAAACGCGAAGTACGTCATCAACCAGGCCTGTGTCGATGACGGAGCGCTCTCGGCTGTTTACGCCGGGGTGTACGAACGTGGTGAAGGCGGCGATGTGGTCGTCATCCGCCAGGCCGATGATAGCCCGTGCTACGCCTGCTGGGCTGCCGAACTGCGCGATGGCCTGGCGATGTCCGAGATCGCCGATGGCGAAGAACTCGACTATGGTATGATTGGCGAGACTGGCACGCTCGATGCCGAACCAGGCCTCTGGTTGCATGTGGTACGAGTGGCCGCCGTACAGGCAGACCTCGCGCTGAACGAATTGCTCGTTGGCACCAGTGTGCACGTCGAGATGCCAGGTAACACTGTGGTGCTCGCTAACCGTTCGCTGGAAATCATCGAAGGGGTGATGAGCCAACCCCATACCGCCGTGTGGGTGAATATCACCCGCGACCCGCACTGCCTCGTCTGCGGCGATGCCGTCCGCAGGCGTACGCGCCTTGCCGACGCCAGCACCGAGGGCGACGACAGTCTTTCACTCGACGATCTGATGAGCGCGACTGGTCTCACGCTCGACGAAGACGAATAGCAAGCTGGGGAAACACCATGCCCGAAGAAAACAACAACTCTGAAGCAACCGACAACAACACGCCGCCAGAAGATGTAAACCCGTCGTCCGATAACGATGCGGGCACAGGTGACGATATGAGCAAGCGCCTCGAGCGCCTCGGCGGTGAACCCGCCCCTGTGATTACGCCAGAGGAATTCGCCCGACTGCAAAAGGCTGGGCAGGTTCACATCGACTCTGGCGGGCGTGTGCGCACTACCCGCCGCAGCGAGGACGAAGACGACGCAGCCGGGGTTTCGCTGCGCAAGCGCCGCGCCTGGTATTAGGGAGTACAAATCCACTGGACACACAACATCTAGTCGACACGCTCAAGGCAAACGGTAAGCTGAACGACCCGCGCGTGGAGGCTGCCATGTTGGCAGTTCCACGCCATGTTTTTCTATCGAACTTTCCCGAAGCGATGGCCTACGATGACGTGTCCATCCCCGTAAAATATGACGGCCGTGGCAATGTGATCTGCTCCGCCACACAGCCCAGTACAATTACCAACATCCTCCAGAAGATGCGACTAGAACCCGGCCAGAACGTGCTGGAGATCGGTACCGGGACGGGTTACTTCGCCGCGCTTATACAACACCTTGTAGGGCCGGTCGGCCATGTCACGACGGTCGAGTACGACAAAACACTCGTCGAAATGGCTCGCGATAACCTGATGCGCGCCCGCATGAGTCAGATCAATGTGGTGCATGCCGATGGCGCTGCCGGTTACAGTCCGCGCGCTTCCTACGATCGCATCGTGGCGACGGTTGGCGTGTGGGATGCGCCGGGCGCGTGGGGGCGGCAGTTGCG
>CAYSVE010000867.1:0-2403 GCA_964434365.1 uncultured Anaerolineaceae bacterium
CTTTAGCCAGAGAGTCAACGAGGTCGGCGGCATTATCCTGCGGCGAATGGCCAATTTCGGCTTGTGCTGGCTGTGGCTGCGAGGGTGTTGGATTGGCTGGCTCCGGTGTGAGGGCGTCGGTGGTGGCCGTACCCCTCTCCACAAAAGCATGACCTCTCGCCATGGTCTGCGGCATCTTGCTGAGGTCTTCCGTCGCCGATGCTTCGGCCTGTGTTGGATGGCTTCGATCGGCAGTTGTCGGCGCGATCTCTGGTTGCGCGTTATCTGCGGTTAGGGCACGTCGCAAATCCGCAACTGCATAGACCAAGCTCAGCACGAAGGCGACCGTCTGAGATACCTCGCTATCGACTTGCCGGGTTATTTCGCTCGCATCGGGCAGTCGCGCGATCAAGTCCATCGGTAGCTGCACATCGGCAGCAGCCGGGGTGATGTCGTAAGCGCGTGCTATCTGCTGCCGGAGTGTACGCAGTGTGTGCCCCGGAAGTCGCGCGATCACATCGATCGCTTTGACGCCCCGGTGGGTGCGCAAGAGGGCCACTGCGGGTGGCACCGACGCTGCATATCGGCTCCACACGACCGCTATCGGCGATGAAGTGTGCCGTATCGGTGACGCTGAAAGGGTGGTTTGCCACCACCACCGTTGATGAGCGACGCCGACCATCAAATCAGAAGTGAGGCAAGCCAACCACTCTGCACGATCATAGAACCAAACAGCGTTTGTATTCGTCGGGACGGATTGCACCAGCGGTCGCGCTGCTGATCGCCATTCATCGGTAAGGTGTGCGCGTGCGTCGGCACCCCACCGCCGACCCGCGTTCCAAGGCGCACCGGTCATCAGGAGGCCAGGGGCGGGGTCGGCGAAGTGACGCACGATGAGTATTGCCTGCGGTGGAAATCCCGCTGGCATGAGGTCTGCGTGGTGCAGGGCGGTATTGAGATGGTTGCGGTAGCCCGACATCGCGTGCGGGCGCGTGTCGCCCTGCAACTGCACACTCACGCGCCCGAGGGTAAGGTGCTCTGCCATGATCTTTGTGCTAACCGCGTATGACGAAGCGATCACCCACGTTGACCCGGGGCGGAACGTAGTACACACGCCGGGTTTCATGGTCGCCCTCGCTGACAACGACAATTTCATCCCCGGGGTCGACCACGACCATTTCGCTGTTCGAGACAAGTTGGTAGTCTCCCGGTGGTACAGGGAAGATCAGCACAAGCTCAATACTGTTGCCCGATTCGACATCGGTGAGCATTTTTTTTGCCAGTTCGGACTGCGCCAGAATTTCCGGCGTAAACGATTCGTGCCACGCCCTCAACGCGGCTTCGCCAGCGTCACCGGCCTCGGAGGGAATCGTAGGTTCTTCCTCGAAGAGCCGCCAATAAGCCCCCCGGAAGGTCTTGTTACCTGCCTGCAAGCTGACAATCGTCTCCAATGGGAAACTTGAGAGATCGTCACGCGCAATCGCGAGACCGAATTCACTGTTGTCGGAACGGGCGTACAGCCCCACGGTGACGTATGACTCGGATGCTTGCGCCTCGCCAAGCATGATAAGGCGTGTAACTAACGCACGCTCGCCCAGTGTAATGGTCGCGGTCGCAGCGAGTAAATCGGACGAACCGGCTGGGACAGCGCGTATCGTGTAGCTCCCCGGTTGCACATTGCGAAAAACGTAGATCGCAAGGGCAACCTCACCCGCTTCGAGACGTTCAAGGTCGCTATCGCGCATATTGTTTAGCAGCTGGAAGCGTAAATCGTTGGCGTTGTCGCTGATGGCTGGTGTGATGACATCTGCGGGTAGGGCATCGAAAGCTGTACCAGGGATTTCGTTGCTACCTGTCCGTTCGAGCACCACACGATCGAGGTCCTCCGTGAAGATACCCGCCTCACGACTGTCCTGAACACCGACAACCACCGTACCACGGTTATCCTGCACGACCACGGGTTTGCCGTCGTCGCGGACGAAGACGTAATACGGCACGTCGTAGCCTTCGATGGCATGCACTCGCACATTTTCGATCGGTGTGCCGCGTGTGAGCGGTATCGGGGCGACATAATTCGCACGATGAAAAATCTCGCGGATGTATGCCGGGTTCAATGGCGTGGGGGCGGGTAGGTTCGGGTTGTCGAACAACGTACGAAGCGACTGTGGTGCCGGTGCGGGGTCATCCGTGTTAGGTGGGGTTGCGACAAAGTCCGTCGCTACTTCGACAACGTTAGCGACCTCACCTCGAACCTCAACCGCTTCGGCAAAGCGTCGCCGAACGTCGGCGGCGGCAACCGGTATCGCCTCAGCGCTAGACACTTCACTCGCAGTAGAAATCGTCTCCACCGCGCTCACCAAATTCGCAACCACCAATGCGATATTTCCCTCGTTCGATGCTAGTATCGCATTATCCAGGTAGTTG
>CAYSVE010000868.1:0-2400 GCA_964434365.1 uncultured Anaerolineaceae bacterium
GCCGTTTGAAGAAGGTGCAATACTATGAGCAGGGGCTGGCATAATTGCTTAAGTAGTGGTACAGCAACCGCGACCGTGACCTACGCTTCGTACACCCGCGCGACTTGCTCTCCCAGCTTATCGATATCGCTGGGTACCTGGGTACCGAACCACGACTCACCAAAGAGTTGTTGGATGCGGCTGCGGAGTCTTACTTCGTCGAGCTTTAGTGCTGCCGACGGACATGCCCGCCGATGAGAAAGAAGTTCAGCGGTTCTGCGGTTCCCCGCCACTACGTCTTCGTCCTTGCCGATGGCACCTATGTCGTCCAATGGGCCGAGACGCGAGTACAGGACCTACTCAGCGGGGACTTCATACCGTTTACATACGATGATTTTGGGCATGCCGTCACCGATGGGGAACTGCTGAAGCTAAAAGGCGCTGGCCGCGTGGAGCACTACACGCGGCGCTACATTTGGCTGTTCCCCTTGCCAGAGCGCGGTCGCTACGACAAGCCGCTGAAAACCCTCGAGCGGGCCGCCGACCATGTTCGGGCATACTACGTGACAACCCCACTGCCTAAATCTCAGCTCAAAAAGGTCCGGGCGCTGATTTCGTCGCACCAAAATTTCGATACACCCATCGAACCACGCCGCCGGGATGACATCGTGGCGATTTTTGGTCAGGATGGTCAACCCTTTCCCAGCTTTCAAGAAGCCGAGGATGTGCTCCAACAGTTGTTAGGCGCTGCCGACGCCGTGTTTGCCGGGTCTGCTGTGGCACTCCTCGAACTATCGCTGAAACGTGACACATCGCAGCTCACGATGTTCGAAAACGATGGCGGCCCCGAAATGCTGAACCTCGATGAAATCATCGGCTCGCAAACCGATACGACAGCGACGAAGGGCAAGATGGCCGTCGTAATCGGTACCGAAGAACCCGAAGAGAAGGCCGAAATCCATAAGCTGCTTACCGAAGAGTTGGAGATGAAGGTGGAAGTCGCGAAGTCTGGGCAGCAGGCGTTGCCGCTTCTCGAAGACTGCGACCCCCAGATCGCCATCATGGACCTCGAACTCTCCGACACACATGGGTGGGCCTTCATCAAAAAGGTGCGCGAGGTCGATTCGCTGCGGAACTTATGTTTTATCGTTGTATCGAACGACCCACAGGATGTCGTTTTTGCGCTGAAGGTTGCCAAGGTAACCGCGTATTTCCCCCGCCCACTTAACCTCAAACGGCTCCGCCAGAAAATTTGGACCACACTCCGCGACGGAACAGCCTGCTAGCGTTGCACTTTAGGGCAGGTGCTGGTAAAGTTCTGCCATCAAAAATAGATTTAGGATTTTGGAAATGCTAACACCCATCCTACTTGTCGTGGTGATGGTGCTTATAGTCGCTGTGGTGATGAGCGGTGCGCGGCGCGGCGTGCCTTGGTCTGCCGAGTTGCGGCGGATGAAGGCCGGGGTGGCGCAACAGGCAGAGTGGATGGCACCCGATGATGTCGTCGAACAGGTTCGCACACATTACATCGAAGCGACCAACTGGTTGCAGGACAGCGCCTTTTTAACATGGCAAGACCAACGTGACTACTGCACAGCATACCTCGCAGGGAAGTATCTGCAACAATACCGCGAACGTGTCGAACATCTACGGGCAGGGAAAACACCCACCCTCGTGGGCGTGCTTCGTGCCGATCATCATGTCGATGTGCGTCAGTTCAACGAGACCGGCGAGCAATGCTACATCGTGGATTCGCAAACTGCACGGAGAATGGCGACTTACCAATTGCCGCAGGTTGCCCGATTGCACACCCAGGACCTCGGGGAGTCGACACTTGTTTTTAGGATGTGCTACGACCTTGCAGATAAGCGTTGGAAGATCGCAGAGCTTGTTCAGGAACTCCCACGTGGTTGGAATTACACCCACGCCGGTCGATGGGTGCGCATTCAAACGGAGCTTCCATCGCGCGTTGGAAAAGACGCCTAAAGAGCGTCTTCCACAAAACTAATGTGGGGGCGTGTATAATGGCGGTCACATGCTAGCGAGTGTAGCCCAAATATCATGCAATTCGACGAAGTAAAAATCTACGTGCGCAGTGGCGACGGCGGCGACGGTATTGTCGCCTTTCGCCGCTAAAAATATGTGCCGCGCGGGGGGCCATCGGGGGGGGATGGTGGCCGGGGTGGCGACGTTGTGCTGCGCGTCAACAAGAAGTTGAACACCCTCATCCATTTCCAGAAGGGCGTGCACTTCAAGGCGAAACACGGTGATCGTGGATCATCGGGCAACAAAACCGGCGCCAGCGCGCCGAAACTGTATGTCGACGTGCCACCCGGCACAGTCGTGCGCGATGCCGATACGGGTGCACTGCTTGCAGACCTTGTCTCTGAGGGTGATGAGGTGGTGGTAGTTCAGGGGGGC
>CAYSVE010000869.1:0-2397 GCA_964434365.1 uncultured Anaerolineaceae bacterium
GCTGCTACCCGATAGTACCAACCCATACTTCGCCACGATGCTGGCGGGTATCGAGGATGCGTGCTTCGACAACCAGTACAACATCATCATCGGTAACGCCAACAACGATAGTGAACGCGAGTTAGCGTACCTCGAAGTATTGCTGTCGAAGCAAATCGACGGGGTGTTGTTGATCTCCACCGGTGGCTTCGATGGAGCTATTAAACTGCTCACCGAACACGACATTCCGGTTGTCCTTGTCGACCGTACGGTGGATAGCGCTAACCACGACGAGGTGCGAGCCGACAACGAAATGGGTGGCCACCTCGCCACCAAACACCTGCTGGAACTCGGGCATATGCGCATCGGTTGCATTGCCGGGCCAACGCGTTTGCTGCTGAGCCACCGGCGGTTATCTGGGTATCGGCGTGCCTTGCAGGATTTCGGCATTGCCTACGATCCATCGCTTGTCGTGGAAGGAAACTTCGACCACGACGGCGGGTACACAGCCTGCAAGCAGCTGATGGGACGGGGTGTTACGGCCATATTCGCCTGCAACGACATGATGGCAGTTGGCGCCCTGCGAGCACTGAACGAGGCCGGATTGTGCGTCCCTGAGGATGTATCGATCATCGGGTTCGACGACATTCCCCTGGCATTGTACACGGTACCCCGCCTCACGACGATTGCTCAGCCCAAAGAAATGGTCGGCCAGTTAGCCGTGGAGCAACTGCTCGCGTGCATCAATAACCCAGACCATCTGCCGGAACGCATCATTTTGCCGGTGGAACTTGTCGAAAGAGAATCGAGCATGCCGTATGAAAAAAATCGGCTTACTTAATTAGCCGCTCTCCAACCTTATTGCGGGCCTGGGCCACCTGGATACGCTGACCATCGCCGATGCAGGCCTGCCTATCCCGCCCTCAACAGAGCGTATCGACCTGGCCGTTCAACAGGGCATATCATCGTTTCTGAACGTATTGCGCGCGACCCTCAGTGAAATGGCTGTAGAAGAAGCGATCGTCGCGAGTGAAATGCTCCAGGTTAGCCCTGGTGTCCACAGTGCAATCGTCGAGTTGCTCGGGGCGGACATTCCAATAACCACCGTGTCTCATGCCGATTTCAAGGTACACACTGCAACCTCACGCGGCGTCGTGCGCACGGGTGAGTTCACGCCCTATGCCAACGTGATTCTTGTCGCGGGGGTCATTTTCCAGGGGCACAATTGCGGATAATGGCTTAAACTTACCAAAAGTGTCTGCAAATTGTTGGCAGATGCCACCAAAGGCGCAGCAGCCTGCGCCTGCACTCTGTTGATCTATCGAGTCATCGAACAAATGCCGCTTATTCAACAGGAGAAAACATGTTCCGCAAAGCAGTCGTTATTGTCTTTCTGTTGGCGCTCTGCGCCTTCTCCCTTGCCATCACCACCGCGCAGGACGGCGCAACCATCGGCCTTTCCGCTTCCAATTTGGATAATCCCTTTTTTGTAACGCTTGTCGAAGGCGCAGAACAAGCCGCCATTGATGCAGGCGTCGAACTTATCGTGCGCGATGCAGAAGACAACCCGGTCACCGAAGCCGACAACATCGAGGAACTCATCGAGATGGGCGTCGATGCCCTCCTAATCAACCCCACCGACTCCGATGCCATCGTTCGCTCTGTTCTTGCCGCCAATGAGGCCGACATCCCCGTCTTCACCGTCGACCGCTCCGCCTCCGACGGCGAGGTCGTCAGCCACATCGCCTCGGACAACTTCGCCGGTGGGCGTCTCGCGGGTGAGTTCCTCTGCGATGCTATCGACGGTGCGGGGGCCGTCGTCGAGCTTGAGGGCATCGCCGGCACCTCCGCTGCCCGCGACCGCGGCGCGGGCTTCAACGCCTACCTCGCCGAAAACTGCCCCGCTGCCGAGGTCGTGGCCCGCCAAACGGCCAACTTCAATCGCGAGGAGGGTCTCAACGTCTTCGAAATGATTTTGGAGAACGAGGATGACATCGCCGGGGTATTTGCCCACAACGATGAAATGATCCTCGGGGCCATCGAGGCAGCCATCGACGCCGACCGTGTCGACGACATTGTGTTTGTCGGCTTCGACGCGGTGGATGACGCCGTTGATGCCGTCGCCGACGGTACGCTCACCGCAACTGTCGCCCAGCAGCCTGCCCTTATCGGTGGGCTTGGCGTTCGGTCGGCAGCCGATTATCTCGAAGGCGGCGACGCACCAGAGAGCGTAACGGTTGCGCTTACACTTGTCCGCCAATTGACACTCGGCCTGTCTGTTTCCACGTTAGACAATCCATTCTTTGTGACGCTTGTCGAAGGCGCAGAGGACGCCGCCGATATGGCTGGCACCCTCAATCTCGTCGTGCGCGATGCAGAAGACAACCCGGTCACCGAAGCCGACAACATCGAGGAACT
>CAYSVE010000870.1:0-2395 GCA_964434365.1 uncultured Anaerolineaceae bacterium
AAAACGAGGGCGTGTCGCGCTACTGATGGGTTGCGCCCAACAGGTGCTAGCGCCAGAAATCAATTACGCAGCGGCACAGGTCCTCGCCGCCAACGGAGTTGAAGTCGTGATCCCAAGCACACAGGGATGCTGTGGGTCGATCCTGCTCCACGTCGGTGAAGACAGACATGCCCAACGTCTCGCGCGCAATAACCTGCGGGCTTTCCCCGATGATGTCGATGCAGTCATCGTGACTGCCGCGGGTTGCGGGTCGGGCATCGATGACTACGGCTTGCTGTTCAAGGGTGAACCGGAGGAGGCACAGGCACGCGCACTGGCAGAAAAGTCGATGGACTTCAGCGCTTACCTTGCCGAAATCGGCCTACGTAATCCGCCAGCCCTCGCGGAGCCGTTGCGTGTCGCCTACCAGGATGCGTGTCATTTACTGCATGCACAGCGTGTGCAGCGGCAACCGCGCGACCTACTCGCGAGCATTCCAAACCTTACGATTGTGGACATCGCGGAACCGGGGATGTGCTGTGGATCCGCCGGGACGTATAACATCGAACAACCTGAGATTGCCGCCGAACTTGGACAGCGCAAAGTGGCGCATCTAACAGCAGCAAACCCGGATGTGATTGTGAGTGGCAATATCGGTTGCATCACCCAAATTCGCACGCATCTGCAAGCACAGGGGCACAGCGTGCCCACAGTCCACCTGAGTGAACTGCTCTACAATGTGTACTACCCCAACGAAACCTCGTAGGGCAGTTTAGCCAGAGCCGGGGTCGAACACCATCACGCTGATCTCTAATTCCTCGCCGATGGTGATTTGCCCCGGTGTGCGCAGTTGCCACAGGCCTGCAATCGGGTCGACGCTGCCACGCGGCGGCGTGCGGCCCTCGAACTGCACGACAACCTCATCACCAACAAGCACTTCTTCACGGATGAAGATGCGCGGACCCGCATTGAAATCCTCGCCCGTGATGAATGTCAGCGATGTGTTGCGGCCCCACAAACATGTGCCGGTGTTGAGGAGCGTAATCTCGCGCAGATAGTCTTCGTTGATGCGAAAGAAGTCGCCCTCTTCACCGTTCGCGGGTGTCTGTTCGATCACCGCGTAGTCGAACACGCAGGCCGCGACTGTCATCGTTTCGATTGCCCCTGCTGTCTGCGTCGCGTTTGGCGTGCCAGACGGCATGAGGCTCGGTGCAGGCGTGTCCGTGCGGGTCGGTGTGCGTGAAGGTGTCTCGGTTGGGGTACGTGTGGGCGTATCCGAGGGTGTTGGGGTCGGCGTATCCGAAGGCGTACGGCTGGGCGTGTCGGACGGGGTCGCAGTAGCCTCTTCAGTGTCTGTCGGCTCTACGGTATCGGTAGGCTCAGATGTGTTCGTTGGAGGGGGTGCATCTGTTTCGGACGGCACAACGTCGTCAGATTCTTCGGCGGTATCCATGATCGCCGGGGTAGTTGTCGCGGTAGCGCTTTGCGCGACCAAAGCCGACAATACCGATGGCATTTCACCGCCATTGAACACGAATATGTATCCACCAAAACTGATAACGCCCAATACCAGAATACTGACGAGCCAATACGGAATGACAGACCGCTCTTGCGCTGGCTCAGGCGCGACTTCGACCGATGGAACGACTGCATGTTCTGCTGTGGCACGTTCGTTTGTCGTCACGGACGCCGCAACCGGCTCTTGCTGCTTTGCACCCGCAGACGCGAAGGCCGTCTTCGTGCTGATCGACTCCCCACGCTCCACCCGCTCTAGGTCAGCAATCATCTCACTGGCCGTTTGGTAGCGATCTTCTGGAGTTTTGGTCATCGCGCGGTTGACGATATACACGATGTCATCGGGTATATCAGGGCTGATGTCGGTGATTTCCGGTACCGGGTCGTTGACGTGTTTGAGGATAATACCCAGGGCCGTTTCGGCGTCGTACGGAAGTGCACCCACAACCAACTGATACATGATGACACCCAGCGAGTAGATGTCACTTCGCTCGTCGCCTGCTTCGCCGAGGCCCTGTTCTGGGGCCATGTAGGCCGGCGTGCCGATCATCCCACCACTGACGGTAAGCTGACCGCTGTTCATGATCTTCGCGATGCCGAAGTCTGTGAGGATGACGCGCAAACCGGAGTCGAGCATCAGGTTTGCGGGCTTCACATCCCGATGAACCATCGATAGGCTATGGGCATATGCCAGCGCACTGGCTGCCTCGCGAATGATGCGCAGGGTTTCGCCGATGGGCAGTTTCTTGCCTTCATCTGCCAGTTCGAAGAGCCAATCCTTAAGCGTTGGCCCATCGACAAGCTCCATCACCATGTAGTAGCTGTCGGTGGAAGGCTCGTAGTCAAAGTCGTAGACCTGCACGATGTTCGGATGCCGAAGTTTAGCAATATTGCGCGCTTC
>CAYSVE010000871.1:0-2392 GCA_964434365.1 uncultured Anaerolineaceae bacterium
CGCCATCGCCTCGTTGGGGATGGGCTGTGTGGTGGGTATCGTTATCTTCAGCCGTATACTGAGCTGGCTGCTGCGCCACTACGAACAACTCACGGTGGCCGCCCTTGTTGGCTTTATGGTGGGTAGCCTGCGCACCATCTGGCCATGGAAGGCCCCGTCGGAAACCATGATTAGCGACGGCCACGGTGACACGGTGCCGCTGATGATCAATGCGCTGCCGCCCTTTGCCAGCACCGATTTCCTGATTGCGCTGGGCTTCATTTTGCTGGGCTTCGTGCTCGTCACTGCGTTGGATCACGCCCAAAGCCGCTCGAACCCGGTGGTATTGTTGGTCACAGGTGGTAAGAAGACCAACGCCGACACGGCACCCGCCGAGGCTGGTAGCGCCGCCGATTAGAAGGTTGTGTAGGGGCGTAGGCGCGGCTCGCTTTCATCTCGCCCGCGCGCCCCTACCTACACCCGACAATGTTCCAGCGGGCGAGGCTCGCTTTCATCTCGCCCGTGCGCGCCTACCTGCACCCGATGACGAAACAAATTGATCGAGGGCGAAATGCTGTCTTAACGACCGCCCCAATTTCCCCCTACAGCCTGCTTCCGAAATGCGTACCATTACCCCAATACGAATAGTCGACGGAGGGAGACCCGACACATGGCAAACTTCGACCAACTGCTACGCGAACTCGCAGGCAACGACCCCGCCGCGCAACTCCGTGCCCGGCAAACCCTGCTCGCCCTCGACGAACAGGCCGTCTCACCCCTGGTGGATGCCTTCTACGCTGGGGTGAACGAGGCACAGGGCCTCGCCCTGCTCGATGTCGTGACGGAAATCGGCGGGCCAGAGGCGCAAACCCTGCTCACCGACATCGTGTTCGATAGCAGCGCGCGCCCGGCCTTCCGGCATAAGGCGGCCTTGGGGTTGGCCCGCGCAGGCCGCGACGATTTGCTGGACCCACTGCTGGACTGGCTGCAAAACGGCAGCCTCGATGAACGGCGCACCGCGGTGCTTTCGCTGGGTTACATCGGCGGCGACGAGGCCGACACCGCGCTGACGCACGCCCTGCACGAGCCGGAACTTGCGGCGCAGGCCGTGGTCGCACTGCGGATGCGCGGCAATGTGCAGGGCCTCGCGACTGGCTACAGCACCGACAACGCCGAGGTATGGCGCGTCGTCACCGATGCCCTCATCGATCTGGGTGATGCGGGCGCGTTGCCACTCATCGACATATTGCAAAACGAACACCCGGAGTTCTACGACGCGGTACTGGTGAGCCTGCAAAACCTCGACCGGCCCGAGGCGCGCGAAATACTACACGCGGGCGATTTTTCGGCGGATGGCGCGCGCAAGGACGACGACGACGCCTAGCAGCGCCCGGTAAACGTCGGTTGACCGGTGGGGCGCGCCGGTGTTCGATGTGGGGGTGGCATAGTGTTGGATACGAGGGAAACCCGGTGCGGCAAACGCTATTGTTGCTGAGCACACTTTTGCTGATGACGAGCGCCCCTGTTCACGCGCAAGCCGACTGCCTGCCCGGCTACGGCGCGCTCGATGCGGGCGGCAACTGCGTCGCTGAGAGCAGCCTGCACGCGGAAATTCGCTACCCCGCATGGACGGCGGCGCGGTTTTCTACGCGTTTTTACATCGAGGGGCTGATGCGGTCGCTCGAACGCGATTTTCTGCCGAACGCGCGTGACGGCTTCGACTTTGGGCGGCGCGAACTCGCGGTCGATTTCGTCGAGTTTGCGCATAGCGACGCCGTGCGCAGCATCGTCTTCACGATTAACCCCCACGCCGGACCGGCCTATCTGCGCGCCTTCACCTTCGATCTCGCCGCGTTCGAAGCCGTTACACCCTACGATGTCATCACGTTGTACGACCTCATCCCCGATGACATACCCGCGACGCTGCGCCCTTACGCCCACGCGCAACTCGACAACCCGGCGCTCATCGGCGACGCGCGCGACCCCAACAGCTACGCGAATTTCGCCCTCACGCCGGGGTCGCTGCGGCTGTTCTTCCCTGCGCAAAACATCGATGGTGTGGCAGCGGGTTCGCGCACGGTCGATGTACCGCTGGCCGACCTCGGCATCGCGCTGGCGAACGCCCCGCCGACCCCACCCGCCGACATGGAGCAACCGTGCGTCCATGAGTGGGCGGCGTTCGACGGTGAGACGTGTGCTCTCAGCACCTCGGTGGAGGTCTCGTCGAGGTATCCGGCGGTTTTCCTCATAGCAGAAACACCCCGCACAGACCTCGTCGCCCACCTCGACGCGCGCCGCCGCGAGTTCATGCCCACCACGCTCGATTTGTTCTGCCCGTGGTACTTCGTGGCCTGGGCCGACGCCTACGCCTACAACGCCGACATTCGTACCCTATCGCTGCGCTGGGATGTGT
>CAYSVE010000872.1:0-2378 GCA_964434365.1 uncultured Anaerolineaceae bacterium
AGCGACATCACCGCCCGCCGAAAATGCGCGTACGCCTCGATCAACGACATCCGAGAAACGGGCCTCATCACCGGGCGCACCCATAATTACGGGAATACCCGCTGACTTTGCAACCTCAAATACTCGATTCCCGGCTGCCAACACATCGGGGTGGGCACGCTGTCCCGTCAACCCCATGGAGGCCGCAAGATCGTTCCAACCCATGTAGAAGCCGGTGATCCCAGGAATCTTCACAACCGCTTCCAACTGCTCGACAAGTTGGATCTGCTCGACCTGAATCCACACATTGATCGCGTCATTCGCACGCGCGAGGTACTCCGCCGCATCGCGTCCGTAGCCGTCTGCGCGGAGTGGACCGTACCCGCGTATCCCATCGGGGGGATACAAGCACGATGCGACCGCCTCGTGCACATCATCGGTGTTGCGCAACAAGGGGAACAAAATTCCGGCGGCGCCCATATCCAACACGTGCTTGACCCAGCCGTCGTGCGACCAGGGAATGCGCACAATGACGGGTGTCTGCGTGATGGCCGCTGCGCGGATGTGCGCGTTGAGCGCCTGACGATCGATCGCCGAGTGCTCTGTGCAAATCCATAAAAAGTCGAAACCAGCCGCACAAAGAATTTCGGTAATCGCGGAATCCGTCAACGAGAGCGCTACGCCAACGCACATGGCATCGCTGTGCAACGTTGTCTTTAGCTTCATCGCGGCATCGAGGGGATAGGGCATGGGCAAGGCTCCGTTATCTTCGCAGGGAACAGATTAATCATCCCAGCATATCGACTCGAAACCGACATGGCGTCCGCCAAATGGGGGACACCCAGGTGCAAGATTTGTCTGTGTCTGCACATGACCTGCCCCCCAAACGCTGGGTTGTTGAACGCACTTTTGGTTGGTTGAACTTTGCACGGCGCTTGCGCAAAGATTATGATACGCGATCGGATGTGAGTGAAGCTATGATTTACGTCGCCATGATCCATTTGATGCTCAAACGGCTACACCCTTCATGACGGCACCTTACTTGTCCGAAATCAGCTCTTATCCGAAAGGTATAGTCAGGTGAGCGCGTGGCTTCACTCCGCGATTGTGCGTTATCTTTACGAGGTTAATCAGTTTCTGTAGCTGAGAACCTGACACTTTTGTAGAAAGATACAAACTGCCCACAGACTGCGCTAAGGTTGAAGTCGACGAAAACCCAACCCGAAAGCGAAAATCAATGGACAGCGCAATCTGAGTTCCGAAACAAAACGGGGTAAGCGTCAAAGGGCCAGGAACGGCTACTTCAATGGAAGTGTCGCGCCTATTGGTTACATACTCGTGACTGAGAAGGACACCACGACAGACCATCCAGGAGGGCTTTACATAGACCCTGAAGGGGCCGCAATTGTGCTTAAGGCATTCGAACTCTATGCCACAGGCGGTTACAGCGATAACGACATTGCCATCTGGATGAATACCCAACCGATTATCCAGAAACTACGAGAAGGCAGGAAGCCCATTGGCAAAGAGATGGTACATGACATGCTCCAAAACCATACTTATACAGGGCGTGTTTCTCACTCCGAGGCCCTGTATTTCGGCACGCTAGGACAGGGCAAGAAATCTAGCCGTGGACGAAAAGAATGGTTTGAGGGTCGTCATGAACCGATCATCAGCGATGCCCTAATGGAAGCCTGCCTCGCTATTCGCAATGACAATAGAGTCGAGCGCCATCCTAGTGGGAAAACCCATACGTATATCATGAAAGACCGTGTGTACTGTGTTCACTGCCTGCTTCACAACAAGCAAGGCCGTGCAGATGACAACTGTGGCAAGATGCGCCCGACGTGGATCGAACGCGATAACTATGGTTACTATCGTTGCCTATCACACACACGCGGATGCAAGAAATGTGGACAGCCAACAATTCGAGTGAATTCGGTAGATGAGCAGGTCGTTTGGTTTCTTTGTAACCTGGATATAGGAGGAGGGTTTTCAAGAGCGAGTTGAGGAACAAGTCAACAAACGTATCGACAACGAAAGGGCTTTGCAGCAAATGGCAGCAATCAAAGAGCGCATGAATAACATGGACCTGCGATGGGATATGGGTTTCTTTACATCACAGGGTGAATACGTTCAGCAGCGCCAGCAACTCCAAGACGAACTGCGCGCACTACGTCCCATCGACTACGACACTTACGAAGAAGCCGCCGACATGATCGCCAACTTCAGTGACTACTGGAAGAAGTGCGGGCAGCTTGCGAACCCAGAGGACGCTCGTCAGCAGCTTATACAGCGTATCGTGGAACGGGTCTATGAGAATGATGGTGTCGTAGTAGGTGTTACACTCTACGGCGATTACAGTGTCGTTCTTGGACACAACGAGTCTTCTCCGGGGG
>CAYSVE010000873.1:0-2364 GCA_964434365.1 uncultured Anaerolineaceae bacterium
GAGGGCATTGGCCTGGGGTTAACCATTACACGCAAACTTGTCGAGCTACACGGTGGCAGCATTTGGCTGCGCAGCCAACCGGAGGCAGGCAGCACATTTTTCGTGGCACTACCGACACCGCAAACACTCAAAATCGTCGATTCCAGCTATCGAGATGTTCTTGGCGGGGCCACGAACGCCTCAACCTACACAGAAGGAGTAAATAGCAATGAGTAGCCGACGCATACTTGTTGTCGAAGATAACCAGGATAACATGACCCTCATTTCGGATGTCCTTCAGTCATTAGACTACGAGGTGATCCAAGCTACCGATGGTGAGCAGGGCGTGCAAATGACTGAAGCCGAACGTCCAGACCTTGTATTGATGGACCTGTCGCTCCCGCGTATGGATGGATGGACAGCCACACGGAAGATCAAAGCAAACCCAGATTTGCAGAAGATTCCAGTCATTGCGCTTACGGCACACGCTATGGTCGGTGACCGAGAGCGCGCCTTAGAAGCAGGATGCGACGATTACATCTCGAAGCCAATCAACCTGAAGGAACTGGCTGGTAAGCTCAACGAGCATATCGGCTAGGTGGTGGTCGCGCGCGCAATGGTCTCGAAATCGAACTCTTGCACCAGTTCACGAAGGCGGCTCGCGATACTCTGGTCTTCGATTTCATCGGCGAGGTCTAACAGTTGTTGATAGTCTGCGGCGACGGCGGCTTCATTGGCAGCGTGCAACCAAACCAGTGGCAACCCGGAAAAATCTGACGACGTTAGGTCAGGTGCGTCGGCCAGGAAACGATTGCTCTGTTCCAGAGTGCGATAGGTATACGACAACCCGAGTTGAGCTTGTAGCTTTTCCAAAAGAATGTGTTGTACAAAAGGCTTCCCGATGAAATCGTCGCAGCCTTCCGCAAGAATTGCGTCGCGGTCGTGCTCGAAGGCACTCGCCGTAATCGCAATAACGCAGGGTTGTGGTGCCAGTGGCAATTGCCTTATGCGCCGGATAGTCTCGAAACCATCCATAACCGGCATCAGCATATCGAGTAAGATAGCCTCGGGTTTCCAATCTTCCACGATTTCAAGCGCCACTTGTCCATTCTCCGCCTCCCGTAAATCGAACCCAATCGGTTCGAGGAGTTGTTTGAGCAACAGGCGATTTTCCAGGTTATCTTCCACGATAAGGACTCGCGGCATCCGCTGACTATCTGCAAGGCGAACAACCTGCTCTCGGGGCGCATCTGTACGGACGAATGCAGGATCGCCATGTTCGACGACAACGGTGAAGGTAAAGATCGAACCTTCCCCCTCGGTGCTTTCGACAAAGATGTCACCCTGCATCATTTCGGCAAACTTATGCGAAATTGCCAGGCCCAGCCCTGTCCCCTTTTGCAGGTTCTTGCCGCTTGTTGTCTGGCTAAACGCATCGAAAAGGTTATCGTACTCTTCCACAGCGATGCCCACCCCAGTATCACACACGTCGCAGCGAAGACGAACGCGCTCGGCGTCTTCGTCTGCACGCATTTGCAACGTAACACCACCTACGTGGGTGAACTTCACCGCATTGCTGAGTAGATTCATCAGCACCTGGCGAATTTTGCCTTCATCCGCCCGTATGAAACGCGGTACCTCGACACCAATATCAACCGTGAGATGAATGCCCTTCTCGCGGGTCTGCACATACAACATCTTTTCAAGGCTGTGTACCAACTGATACAGGTCGAAATCGCCCCGGTTTATCACCATCTGCCCGGCCTCGATCTTCGAGAAGTCCAGCACATCGTTGATGAGGCCAAGCAGTTGAACACCGCTGTCGTTGATGATGTTCAACTGGTCCTGCTGTGTGTGCGACATGGAGAGGTCGCGCTGCATCAACTGGGTAAAGCCGAGAATCGCGTTCAACGGCGTGCGTAGCTCGTGGCTCATCTTTGCCAGGAAGAGGCTCTTCGCGTGGTTGGCAGCCTGTGCCGCTTCCATCGAATGTTGAAGTTGAACGTTCTTCTCCTCGATCTCCTCGGTACGCTCACTCACTCGACGTTCCAAGTTGACGACCAACCGACGATTCGCCACGGCGGTTGACGCCAGTGCTGGCAACGCGCCGAACACAACCTCCTCGGTTTCGCTGAAGGTGTGCGGTTGCCCCCAATAGAATATCGTCACACCCACCCAATGGTCTTGTTGAAGCAGCGGGATAATCGCGAGCGCTTCGGCTTCGAGTTGCGCTAGCCAGGCGCGGCTTTCGGGTCCCAGGCGTGGGTCTTCGGCGACATTGCCGATAAGCAGGGTCGTCCGCGTGCGAATCATCGATTCCAACTTTTACGGGAACTGCTGAAGCGCGAGGTGCGCCCCCTGCTGCTACATCTGCGAATCGGCCCG
>CAYSVE010000874.1:0-2362 GCA_964434365.1 uncultured Anaerolineaceae bacterium
CCCCCGGCACCAGCACCACCACCCCGCCGAACGGCCACAGCCCGCCCAGGGCTGCCAGGCAGCCGCCATTGCCGCCATTTCGCACGCGCACCTGCTCGGTTGGTGGGCGCGGCTTACCCTCCATCAACTGCACTTGGTCCGCTTTGCGCCAGGTGCCGAATTCCTCCGCAAGGCGCGCGTGTTGGCGCTTGTACTTGCGCACCGGCGTACTGTTGACCCAACGCTCGACCAGTTCCGCCCCCAGCGTGACCACCGCAATAAGCACAATAACTTGCCCGATGCCCAGAATGACTGCAAACATAGCGTGCGGTTACTCATCACTCGCGGTTATACACCTACAGTATGGCGCAGCTTCGCACAGCACCAGCACCCCAACATGCGGGGGATGCCCCGCGTAAGACGGTGAGCATCTTGGGTATCTGAACGTGTATAACGTAAGAGCACACGGAGCAAACCCGATGAACTACCAGCAGCAACGCAAACAGAAAGACGAGTTCTTCAAGCGCAGCGGCCACTCTCCCCTCACCGCACAGCAAAAGCAGAGCTTCGATGGCCTGCGCTACTACGACCCGAGACCCGACCTGCGCTACGAGATCGCGGTTCAGCCGTTCGACGAGCAGGACGACATCGTGATGCAGACGAACACCGGCGACCCGCGCACGTACATCCGCTACGGCACACTGAACTTCGAGGTCGGCGGCGAGGCCGTGACGCTGACGCTGTACGAAGCGCCGCACGGGTACTTCCTGCCATTTGTCGATGCCAACGAGGACACCTACGGTGCCGGTCGCTACCTCGATGTGGAGGAAATTCGCCCGGATGTCGTGCTCGTAGACTTCAACCTGGCGTATAATCCTTTCTGTGCGTATAACGACGGCTGGGTGTGCCCAATTACCCCCGCCGAAAACCGCCTGACGGTGCGCATCGATGCCGGAGAGAAATTACCGGAGTAGCTACTTGAACCCACAACAACCCCGCGAGCAGCTCACCGGCGATGACGGTGAGTTGCTCAACGAAATACCGGTCGCGGGTGGCGTCATCACTGCGCTCCAAAAGCGGCCAACGATCTGGGGTCATCTGCGAGCGATGGTTTTGTTCACGATGCTATCCGTATCGGCTTTTGCCTTATGCTTTGGGGTGGGTGCAGTGACGGTAGCCAGCATAGCCGGGTGGACCATGTGGCAGGAAGAACGAGCAATCGAAGCGGAACTGCAAAGTTGCGACGCTACACTCGACTTTGAAGCGCCCAGAATTAACGATAGTTTTTACACTCGGCAGCTTTACTACAGCCCCGATTTTTCAAGCACATGGTGTGTGATGACCTGGGAAACAGGCGACTGGCAGTGCGACTGCGAAATCATCCGCGACGACCTCGCCGAAAACCCACCAACCCCCACACCCCCCGGTTAGAAAAATCCATCCTCAGCGGAGGGCAGGCGCACGGAACCGTGCAACATCAAATCGATACAATATAAGTAGCACATTAGCCTCCCAATGGATGGACGCCCATGCAACACACCCAGCCCAACAATCGTACCGTGCGCACACCCCCGCCGGGACCTCCGCCACAGGCGCATGTCTCGCATCCGCCACATCAGCGACAGCGCCGCGCCAAGAAGAAAAGTAGCACCATGGTGTACTGGCTCGTCGGGGGTGGGGCGCTCGCTGCCGGGGTCGTCCTCGTCACGTTGATGCTGTTCCTTGGGCTGTTCGTGGTGATGAACCAACGTGTCGCGGAGGGGGTCACCGTGGCCGGGTCGGCAGTGGGCGGCCAAAACGAAACCCAGGCCGCACAAACCGTCGCGCGCATCAGCACGTATCAGTCGGTTACGATGATCGACGGCGACCGCAGTTGGCCCGTCGCATTGGTCGACCTCGGCATCGGTGTGGATGAGGCGTTCACGCTCGACCGTGTGCTCGAAGCCGAACCGAACAGCGCCGTCACACCGCGCTACACCGTCGATTTGAGCACCGCCAGCGAAGGACTGCGCACACTCGCAGAGAACTACGCGGACATCGAACCCATCCCCGGCAGGCCGGGCACGCCAGGCCGCGAAGTCGACATCCCCGCCATGTTGGAGCGTCTGCGCGCCGACCTCAACGGCGAAATTGCCGACGGCAACATCACGCTGACGATGATCGAAACCGAAGCGCCTTGGCTCAACGCGAACAACTACACCGGCGAACCGATCACCTACACCGTGCAGCAAGGTCAGGAACTCGGCTTGATTGCTAAGGAATACGGCGTCGAAGTCGCGGACATCCTGCAACTCAACGACATCAGCGACCCGAACTTCATCTTCCCCGGCCAGGAACTCCTGATCCCTGCGCCGGACGTGTACGAACCCGCCCCCGGGAACGC
>CAYSVE010000875.1:0-2360 GCA_964434365.1 uncultured Anaerolineaceae bacterium
ACCCGGACAAGATGTGCGACCAGATTTCGGACGCGGTGCTGGACGCCATTTTGGAAGAAGACCCTAACGCGCGCGTGGCGTGCGAGGTACTTACCACGACGGGCTTAGTCGTGGTGGCGGGCGAAATTACCACCACCGCCTATGTCGACATCGAGAAGCTAGTGCGCGACACCGTGCGCGACATCGGCTATACGCGTGGCAAATACGGCTTCGATGCCGAGACGTGCGGCGTCGTTGTTTCTATTAAAGAGCAGTCGCCAGACATCGCGCAGGGCGTCGACAAGGCGCTGGAGGCGCGCGAAGGCCAGATGACCGATGAGCAAATCGAGGCCATCGGCGCGGGCGACCAGGGCATGATGATCGGCTTTGCGTGCAACGAAACCCCAGAGCTGATGCCCCTCACGATTTCGTTAAGCCATAAGCTGACGCGCCGGCTTAGCGAGGCGCGCAAAAGCGGCGAACTGCCGTGGCTGCGCCCCGATGCCAAGAGCCAGGTTACGGTGGAGTACGACAAGGGCAAGCCCAAGCGCATCGACGCGATCGTCATCAGCACGCAGCACGCGCCCGATGTGACCCAGCAGGAAATTCGCCAGTCGGTCATCGAGCACGTCATCCTCGAAGTGGTGCCCGATGGCATGATCGACGACAACACCAAGATTTTCATCAACCCCACCGGGCGCTTCGTGACGGGCGGCCCGCTGGGCGATGCGGGCCTTACCGGGCGCAAAATCATCGTCGATACCTACGGCGGCGTCGCCCGGCATGGGGGTGGGGCGTTCAGCGGGAAGGACCCCACAAAGGTGGACCGCAGCGCGGCCTACATGGCACGCTACGTCGCGAAGAACGTCGTGGCGGCGGGCCTCGCCGACCGCTTCGAGCTACAGGTGTCGTACGCCATCGGCGTCGCGCAGCCGACCTCGGTCGCTGTCGAGACGTTCGGCACGGCGAATGTGAGCGAAGACCTCATCGAGCAGTTGGTGCGCAAGCACTTCGACCTGCGCCCGGCGGGCATCATCAAGCAGCTCGACCTGCGCCGCCCCATTTACAAGCAGGTCGCGGCGTACGGTCACTTTGGCCGCGAGGACGTGGAAGTGCCGTGGGAAGCCACGGACAAAGCTGACGCGCTCCGCCAGGAAGCGGGCCTGTAGGCATCACTGTGTTGTGGGCGGCAGAAACGCCGCCCCTCGGTAGCCTACCGGCTGAAGCTGCTCTCCTCCGAGGAGATGACGCAGCCGTAGCTGAACTCGTAGGCGCTGTACGGCGCGTACCCACTCACATCGATTTTCCCCAGCGCGGCCTCGGCGCGGGCCATGCCCCGGTTGTAGCCGAACACCGAATCCTCGCGCTCGTAGCGCGCCACGGCTGGCTCGAAGGTCGCTAGCGTTCGCCCAATTTCCTCGCGAGCCTGGTCGGTTTCGGCCATTTGGTAAAACTGAACCAGCTCGGGCACTGCATCCTCGCTCAGCCGACGCGCGTAGCACAAATCGAGGTCAGCACCCTGGTCGACGTGTCGGTCGATATTATTGCTCACGATGAAGGCATCCACGTTGATAAAGTTCACCGTCGCGAGGTGGCCGATGCTCACGACCAGCAGGCCCAGCGAGAAAATATTCGTGCGCACGCGGAACAGCCCCGCCACAAGGAACGCGAACGTCACCGCTGCCCACGGGAAGAACACCAGCACCCACACCCGCAACCGCGTGTAGCCGAACACATCGGTGTACAGGCCCATCCGCCGCGCCGCCGAAATGAGGATCGCCCCACTGAGCGCGACCATCACCAACGACAGGCCCCGGAAGAACATCTGCTGCCGACGCCCATCGCGCACAATCATCGAATCCATTGCCAGCAGCAGGACAATCGTCAAGATGGAGACAACGACCAGCTCCATGAAGCCGCGCCGCGCGTACTCGGCATAACTCAGGCCGCCGAGGTCGAGGGCTTGCGCGCCGCCGAACAGGTACACCGCTTGCACCAGTACAAACGCGCCGAACATCAGATCGAGGCTGCCGAGCACCATCACCCCCTCGATCATCCCCAGCTTGATCAGCCCGCCTGTGCGCTTGGTCGGCGGCGGGGCATCCGCTGCCGGTTCGAAGGCCTGCCCGCCCTCGGTATCGGCGGCGACTTGCTCCGCCAGGTCTTCGGCGGTAGCGCTGGGGGTATCGTCGGTTTCGGTGGCGCGTTGGCGCGGGGAGTACCATCCGCGTGCGACGCCGTAGGTTATGGCCCCGGCGACAACCCACGCCAAGAAGCCCGTCAGCATGAGACGGGGGATGAAGTGCTCCAGGTGAAAGGCGAAGATTCCCCCGAAGGCGTCGAGGTAAGCGGCGAAAACCGCATCGGCGGAGGCCAGCAGC
>CAYSVE010000876.1:0-2351 GCA_964434365.1 uncultured Anaerolineaceae bacterium
AAATGTTATAGACCAGTGGGAAGATGGCGTATGTCAGGAGGAGGCCGAAGCCCGGTAATAGCCACAGGAACGAATTTTCTGAGGAGAAGAACGGGCGCTTCGATGATTGCTTTCCGGTGGAAGAGTCCGGTTTGAGGGGTAAATTGGCTTGAGCCATAAATTGTCTCCGGGCAGAAAAAATCTATTGTGATGGGTGCTACCTGCGCAGCTTTTCACAAATGTGCGCAACGTGCAACTGCGTGAAATATTGCATTGCCACCACTATATTTCGTTTGTGAGTATTTCGCAAACGAATTCTCACCGCTCATTCATGTTTCATCGTATGCTAATCTTTCCTCGTCATAACTTGGGGCGTCGAATTACCCCACGGCAATTGTGTGTAGTGCACAAAGTTGTCCGAGTTCCTTGACAACGTATTGGGGCGTGCTTAGAATCCTGGTAAATTGTGACGTTTGTTCACATTTGTGAAAAAATCATTTGCAAAGCGGAAAAAACATGGCCATCATCACAGTTGTAGGTGCCGGTGTCATGGGCACGGCAATCGCTGTTCCGGCTGCAGATAACGGCAACACAGTTCGCCTCGTCGGAACGCATCTCGACACTGAAATCATCGAGCAATGCCAGTCACGGCACTATCACCCGAAGCTCAAGCGCCATATTCCAGAGTCGATTACGCCCTACCAGCATACTGATGTTGCCGAAGCGCTCGATGGCGCGGAGATTATCGTGCTCGGGGTGTCGTCACCGGGTGTGAAGTGGGCTGCTGATGCCATTGGACCGCACTTGCGCGCAGGCCAGGTTATCTTCATGGTGACCAAAGGGCTAGACAACATCAACGGCCAGGGGATTGCGATTTTGCCGGACGTGCTCAGAGCCCATCTGCCAGTAGCTATTCGTGATGAGGTGTACTACGCGGCTGTGGGTGGTCCGTCAATTGCTAACGAACTCGCCGCGCGACATCATACAAGTGTGGTATTCGCCTCACGCACGGCTGAAATCTTACCTATACTACGTAACTGTTTTCACACCGACTATTACCACGTCTTCACGTCGGATGATCTTGTGGGTGTAGAGGTTTGTGTTGCGCTCAAAAACCCCTATGCGTTCGCTGTGGGCCTGGCAAATGGCCTGCAAGAAGTCGCCGAACCCGATGAAGCCAACGCGAAGATGCATAACTTCGGTGCGGCGGTTTTCGCGCAAGGCCTCGCAGAAACCGCCTACCTCGTTGACTTACTTGGTGGGGATGTCGAAACGGTGTTTACCCTGCCAGGTGCAGGTGACCTGTACGTCACCACGCAAGGGGGGCGAAACTCGCGCTTTGGTCGCCTCATCGGCATGGGGATGGCCTACAGCGACGCCGTCGAGGAAATGCCCGGCGAAACCGTCGAGGGTGTGGATGCCATCATCCACATGGGGCCGACTATCGAAGCAATGATCGCCAGTGGCAAACTCGATGGTGACCGCCTGCCCTTATGGCGCAAACTATACACCATCCTCACCAGGCACGAGGATGTCGTGTTCGACTTCGATAGCTTTTTCGACGGATTACCCTTTACACAACCAAAATAAACGTGGAGAAATAATGACTACCGAATCGAAACTGTCGCCAGAAGCGCTTCATCGCTTCCACGATACGCTCGAAGATCGTGGGCCGGACTTCCTGAAGGACATGCTGCTGCGGATGCACACCATCCGCGCCTTCGAAGAGCGGGCCGAACTGTTGTACGCGATGGGCAAGGTCCACGGCACGATGCACTTATCCATCGGCCAGGAAGCAACTGCTGTCGGCGCGAGTAGCGCCCTGCAAGAAGGTGACTATCTGCTAAACCATCATCGCGGGCATGGTCACTGCCTCGCGTGGGGGTCCGATGTCAACCGGATGATGGCGGAGTTCCTGGGCAAAGAGACGGGGTATTGCCGTGGGCGCGGCGGAAGCATGCACATCGCCAACGTCGAAGCTGGCAACCTCGGTGCCAACGGCATCGTCGCCGGTGGGGTGCCGATCTCTGTCGGTGTGGGCCTCAGCATCAAAATGCGCAAAACGTCGCAAGTCGTTATGGTTATTTTCGGCGATGGCGCGGCAAACGAGGGCGCGCTGCACGAATCCCTCAATATGGCCGCAATCTGGAATTTGCCGATCATCTTCCTGTGCGAAAACAACCAGTATGCGATGTCTATGCCGTACGAGAACGCCTTCAGCGTGGAAAAGATCAGTTCGCGTGCGGTGGGCTACAACATCCCCGGCGAAACCGTCGACGGTAACGATGTGTTGGAAGTCTACTCGGCGGTGCGCAACGCCGCAGAGCGTGCTCGTAACGGCGACGGTCCGACGCTGCTAGAGTCCGTAACTT
>CAYSVE010000877.1:0-2343 GCA_964434365.1 uncultured Anaerolineaceae bacterium
GGCGACGACGGTGGTGATGGCGGCGACGGCGGCGATGGCGGCGACGGCGGCGACGGCGGCGACGACGGTGACGAGACCGCGAACGACGACGACATCGTCACGACGAACAGCCCGGTCAACGGCAACATCTCCACTGGCGAGGGCAACGACATCGTCGAGACGAATGCACCGGTCAACGGCAACATCGATACCGGCAGCGGTGACGACACGGTCAACGTGAATAGCAACGTCAACGGCAACATCGACGGCGGCGAAGGCGAAAACGACGCGCTGAACATCGACGGCGATACCGCCTGTGATGGCGACCGCCAGACCGACCGTATCACCGGTAACGCGGTCAACTTCGAGGTCATCAACGGCCAAATCTCCGATGAAGACTGCTCGCAGACGCCGCCCTTTTACAGCGACGACGAGATCGACACGGGGAATGTGTCGGCCCCGGTGCGTTTGTACTGCACCCCAGGCACCGATACGCTGGTGATCCTCGCGATTATCAACGGCGAGGGTGTGCCCGCGATGACCGTCAGCGAAGATGCGGCCATGATGATGGCCACTGAGGCTGATGACGCCAACGACATGATGGAAATGGGGTCGTCGATGGGCGTGACGATTCTCTTCCTGCCGGGTGGTGAAGTGCTCATCACCGCGCCGGAGGTCAACGAACCGTCGAAGCTGTTTATCTTCCAGTTCAACCTCACCGTGGAGTGCGGCTTCGAAGGTGGTGATGGTGGTGATAACGACGACGACGACGGCGACGACGGTGGCGACGATAGCGACGACTAAGCCGCCCCGCTAACCACAGACGATGTGCACCCCGCCTGCGAGATCATCGCAGGTGGGGTTTTTTGTTTGGTGGCAGGTTGTTGTTATTCCGCCTCGTAGCCGATGGCGTCGGTGGTGTTGGTCCCCGTCAAGTCGGCCCCACCGAAGCGCGCCCCGCTGAGGTCTGCAAAGGACAGGTCGCTGCCTACCAATGAAGCCCCTTCTAGTGCCGCAAAATTGAAGTAACCGTAGCTGAAATCCGCCTCCGATAGATCGGCCCCGGTGAAGTCCGTCTCGACGAACATCACGCCGCTCGCGGTCACATTCTGGAGTATCGCGCCGCGCAGGTTCGCAAAGCTCAGGTCGTAGGGGGTGAGGTCTTCGCCGGTGAGGTCGGCCCCGGCGAGGTACGCGCCGACGGTGCTCTCGGCGATGACGAACACGTGGGTAATGCCGCCTTCGGCTTCGGTGACGTGAATCGTCACGCAGCGTAGGTCATTCAGGCTTAGCCCGGCGTCGGTGAGGTTCGGCGTTTCGATGGTCAGGACATCGTAGGTAGTGCACAGGTCGCCGGGGGTTTGGGCGTAGGCAGGGGCAGCGGCCACGGCAATCAGCAATACAAACAGTAGCATTCGCATCGACACATCTCCAAATCGGCAAAGTTGCCGCTAAAGGTAACAGGCAAAAGTGAAAATTGTCTAACATCGCCCAAAGTCTTTCGACAATGTGTTGTTGCCCCCCAGCCACGTGCAACACGCCACTGTCGCACGGGCTTATGCACCCCGCCGATGCGCACAGTAACGTGGCAAGCGCTAGTCTTCGATGAGGCCGACGGCCTTAAGGTACCAGCGCGGGGCACGGCTCTTGAGATTGCCCTGCTCATCGGTGACGGGGCGCAGGTCGGCGTCCACCGTCGCAGCGAAGCACGGCACAAAGGGGTTACCGTGGTGGTTCTTCCCCGGCTCTTCGTATATCTCGAAGCTATCGGGGCAAATATAGAAGAGTACTTCCTGCTTGTTGCTGCTTTTTTGCAGCAGGTAATTAGCGTAGTTCAGCACCTCGTGCTGCTGCGCAGGGGTCAGGCGACCCATAGTTTCGATGAGTTGATTGAAGATTTCGTTCACGATCGGTGCATCTTTCTCTGACATTGCGGCATTCTCTCTGTAGCATACTCGGTTTCAAAGTCCCCAAAATGTAATGTATGCGACACGACGGCGCAATTCTATTCGAGCGCTAACCCATTTTACGATTCGGTAACATTTCGGACATAATTGGGTCGCAATTGGCGGCTATTGTTGGGGTGACGTAGCGGTTTTTCTCCCACTGGCATTCCCCAAACCAAAACGACCGACCGCTACGTCATTGCTTCCACGTGTTACGCGCTATCGGTACCGTCGATGCGCAGCGCTTGCTCCCCTACCGGCACAGCCACTTGCAGATGATTTTGCAGCGGTGCCAACGGACACACCCAGTTCGGGTTGTAATGGCAACTCGGGTGGTAGGCATAGTTGAAGTCCAGCACAAGGGCATCGTCGTTGTGGCCGAGGGCGGCCCCTTTGATCGTATCGAGCAGATAGCGAC
>CAYSVE010000878.1:0-2328 GCA_964434365.1 uncultured Anaerolineaceae bacterium
AAATTGTGCGGTCGGCATGGTCGTTGACGAAGATACACACTGCGTCGAAGCCGTGAGCAAGCGATACCGTCTCCGGCATCAGGCGGGGTTCAAAGAAGGCAATGTCGTGTTGGGCCGCTTTGTTGACGCCCGCAATAAACGTCTGGTCGTAGGACTTGGTGCTGAATACCGCAAGTCGCACGTTGCTCTCTCCTAAAAATGCAAACTGTTTTAGAAACTCGTTTACAACACTCAACATAAACGTTTACTGAGTTATGCTGACCGTAATCTATTTTATTTTGCAAGCGAAGTCAAGGGATTTTGGATCGCTTGGTGAGTGGGGGATGCCTGCGTAAATGGTTTCATGAGAAAGCCATCCGCACCCAAAGTCATGATTTCATCTTGGATGTCATCGGTGCCATAGGCGGTTATCAGGACAAATGGGATAGAACGTAGGCGAGCGTCACGCTTGACGTTTCGCAACAGTTTAACACCATCCATGCCGGGCATTCGAAGATCGGAGATAACAAGGGCAGGCAATGCGTTTTGGTCTGCCAGTGAATGCAGCTCGGCGAGAGCCGTTGTTCCATCATTTGCTGTCACCGTTTGATATGTTGGATGGTCAGATATACTGCTCTCCAAGTATTTGAGGACGCGTATATCATCATCGACAATAAGAATGGTTTTTGTTTGCTCAGCGTCGCCCTTCTTGTCGATTTCCACTTCAAAGCCTTGTGCGACTGGCAAATGCTGGGCTTCCGTCGTAGATTCCTGTGATTTCCACGACAATATGGAGTCAAGAATCTCAATAAATTGCTTCCTTCGATACGGCTTGGTGCGGTGAATCCGGTGCAACCCGATATGCCATACCATCCTCACCCATGATGAAGACATCCTGTTCAGCAGCACCTTCGTCGATGAACGTGTCAAACTCAAGTTCGATGACCATCATATCCTGTGCGGTGACGACGCTCAAACTGGTGAGCAGTGCCAGCAGGCATAGCAATCCTAGCGTTCGTAGTGCATATTTGTATTACATCTTACCTATTCTCCTCTTAAATTTCGTTTGACGATATTGCTCAAACAGTATCGGGGCCCTCGATCTGTTGGCAAACAAAGTTGGTTATCGAGTGGCAGGTATAATCTCTGCCACCATGCTGAAATTACTCGTAAGTTGGCTCACAAAGTGGTTCAACTCTGTAGAGTTCACGTTGTTCGCAGGTGAGTTCAGGGATGTGGCGGTTTGCTTGCGTCCATGTAAGTAACTCGTCCAATGTGCTATCAATACGCCAGATTTCTGCCCGGCCATCCCAGTAGCCAACAATCGCTTGGTTACCATCTGGTGTAAAGTTTGGACTGATAACAAAACCGCCACGATATGAACGTATAACTACACCGGTTTCTACACTCCAGAGTGAATTTGTTCTATCCCCACAGCCACCGAGTAATAGGCGTTCATCAGGTGAAAAACGTACTTGGCCGACAGCACTGGCATGGTTGGTAAAACGCCGAATGACTTCTGCGATTGACATATCCCAGAGTATTGCATGGGAATCCCAGCTTCCAGACACCATTTGTTTGCCATCGGCGCTGAATACAATACCAGTTGCCCCCGAACTGTGCTCGGTTAGCTCTCCAATCGTCTCACCTGTCTCCACATCCCACATCACAATGGGACCTGAAGCATATGAGCCTAAAACTGTACGATCATCAGGACTGAATTCGATGTCCCAATACGAGAAAGTTGGCCAACGTCTATCTTCCCAGTAGTCATCAAATCGATAAATTACCTCACCTGTTACGGCATCCCAGAGGAAAGCGACTGCACCACTGCCAGAAGATGCGATGAGTTGACCATCGGAACTGATCTCCACTTCATAGATTGCATAAGGATGACCCTCGAATTGCTGTAGTTCCTCGCCTGTTTCCCTATCCCAGATGATGATATGTCCGGGATCCATGCTTTCGCCCAGGCGGTAGCCACCACCCGTAAGAATGGTTTGTCCATCGGGTGAGAATGTCGCCGCAATGATCGGTTGCTCATCAACCATCTGGCGTATCATTTCACCAGTTTCAACATTGTATAAAGTTGCCGTTCCATTGGTTGATCCAACCAGAGCTGTCGCTCCATCCGGACTGAGGTCAGTTTCAAATAGCAGTTGATTGGTGTCATCTAGCTCATGAATGACCTGCCCACTCACCATATCCCAGATGGTTATATTGCCCCGTACTTCTCCGGAAACCATATACTGACCATCAACAGACAGTGATATGTTTAAGACCGCATTAAGAGGTCCCGTAAGCGTTAGCACTTCTTGATTTGTCCGCAAATCAACCACGGTTATCTCG
>CAYSVE010000879.1:0-2325 GCA_964434365.1 uncultured Anaerolineaceae bacterium
GCACCGCCCATACGCCGCCATCGTAGCTGTACGGCTCTACAGCGGCGGGGTAGAAGGTGTGCGCGCCGTTGAGTTCATCGACAAAAGCGGACACGTCCTGCAACTGGCCGAGGTCCTTCAAAATCGGCGTGAAGTCGGGGATGGCAAACAGCATTTCGGGGGCATTGCCCGCTGCAACCGCCGCCGGGGCCTTCGTGTAGATGTCACCCCAGCTTTGCACATCCTGCGAGACGACGACGTCCGGGTTGGCTTCGTTGAACTCATCGATGAGCGTCTGGATACGCTCGACGCGGTGCGGGGGTTGTTCCATGTGCCACAGTGTGACCTCCACTGGGCCATCCTGCGCGGTCACCGGCACAGCGGTGACGACCAATAGCAGCGCTAGCAGTACAAACAGCAATCGGAATTTCATAGGGAAGTTCTCCTCACTCTACAAAAATTTCACCTCCGGGGACGTGTTGCCCCGGTAAGTTTTTGACTAAAGGTGCGGGTTTCGCGGGCGGTATTGCTCGATGAGACCGGCATTATGTTCCTTAGCGCCCGGCATGTTCGCGCTGATGTACACAGGCGGTGGCGCGTCATCGGTCGATAGCGCACTGGCCGCTTCCACCAGCATCGCGTTGAGTATCATCGCACCGGCCACTGTCGAAAGCGGCCCGGCCTTGATGCCACTCGTCGAAATTTGCACGAGTGCATCACCCGGCTCGCCCTGGTTGTCGATGACCACATGGGCGAGGTCCGCCAGTTTTTTGCCCTCCACACGTGGTTAGAGTTCGGCAGCGTAGGCCAATGCCACGATTGCGATCACAGTCATGCCGGCCTCGCGGGCCGCGAGTGCCATCTCTACCGGGACAGCGTTCACGCCACTGTTGGAGAAGATGATGATCGTGTCGCGATCCGTCGGTTGGTAGCGCGAAAGCACTGCCTTCGCGATGCCACGCGTCCGCTCGATTTGTGTGCTGCTTACGGCACCCTCGTGTAGCATCAAACTCGTACTGAGCACCGGGCACACCGCCGCAAGCCCACCCGCCCGGTAGTGCCCTTCCTCGGCCAACATGTGTGAGTGGCCCGTCCCGAACAGGTAAACGACGCCACCTGAGGCGATGCTCTTTCGGATGTACTCGGCAGCCTCAGAGATTGAGTCCAGCTGCGTGTTGGCAATTGCTGTGAGTTTGGCCTGCACAGCATCGATATAGTCCTTGGCGACACTCATTGCGCAAAGCCTCCTGGATTGCCGACGCGTAACGTCGTCGAAAGTTGGAATTTACTCCCGACGTATGCCGATTTCACGGCTTCCACCGGGCGTTCATCTCGGTCGTAGGTCACGCGCGTCAGGCTGAGTACAGGCATTTTCGCGGTGATGCCCAGGTGGGTCTGTTCGTGGGGTGTGGGCAGGCGCGCGCCGATCTGCTGATTCGCGTATATCAGGTGCCGATCGTAGGCTGTGCGCAGCACGTCGTAGAGTGATTCCTTCGCGAAATTATGTGTTTCCAGCAAATTCGGGTAGCCCTCCGCGTGGATATGTGCTGCTTCCAGCGCGATGGGTTCACCTTCCGCAAGGCGCACACGCTCCAATACATGGATATCTTCGGCGGGTGCAATTTCCAACAGCGCGGCGATTTCCTTCGTCGGTTTGGTCGTCGTCGCGCGCACGACGATGCTGCCCGGTTTGAGTCCACGATCGGTCATGTCCTCGGTGAATCCGGTCAACTCCTGAAGTTGCTGATGAATTTTCGCCTCGGTGACGTAGGTACCACTACCCACATGGGCATGAACCAGCCCAAGCTGCACCAAGCGTTGCACCGAGTGACGAACAGTCATCCGGCTGACATTATAACGCTCCGATAGGTCTCGCTCCGAAGGTAGTCGCGTGCCCGACCGGTAAACCCCACTCTCGATTTGATGTTGCAGGTGGGCGGCCAACTGAATGTATAAAGGTGTTTTGGAGTTTGTGTTTAGCAAAGAACGAAATAAATTGGTCTATACCATTGTATACGGTAAGCGTAGCGTATTTACCCGGGGGTTGTCAAAAATTTGGTGGGACCGCTCCACCGGGGAGCTGGGCAGCACGTCGAGTCTGGTTTGCTCAGACAAATTCTTGGATAAAACGATAACTATTCTTGAACGATTCGGCTGTATGCTGCTGGAAGATATTTTTCAAAGCGCGACTCAACAAACTCCGGTCTGTTTGTCCCGGTACGATAATGACGCCCCAATGCTCCCGACCGGCGAGAAACCATTCGGCCACCAGGGGCGCAAAATCTTGAGCGTTGCTGGTGAGCAAAATGCGCTGTTCACGGGCGGCGAAAGCAAGCACCGCTTCGT
>CAYSVE010000880.1:0-2324 GCA_964434365.1 uncultured Anaerolineaceae bacterium
GGAGGCGCTCATCAGTATGCCGGTGCAAATTACAAACTCGACGATTTCTGGCGCGTTGGTTGCCTCGACCACCCGCGGCGGTCGAGCGAATACGGTGCGCTTCGCGAATATCGTCGACTTCACTGGCACCGAGTTCGAGGCCACTGCAAAGTTTTCGCAGGTGACCTTCGAGAGCCAGGCCATTTTCGACCGGGCACAGTTCCAGGACGAGGCGAACTTCAGCCGGGTCACCTTCGGTGGGGTGACGAGCTTCCAGGATGCGCAATTTGGCGACCGGGGCAACTTCGTGCTGGCGACCTTCCGCGACCAGCTTAACTTCGACCGCGCTGTTTTCGATGCCCTTGCGAGCTTCAACCGGGTGCAGTTCCAGGGAGAATCGGTGTTCAGTGAGGCAACCTTCGGCGGGACGGCGCGCTTTAGCGAGGCGAGTTACAGTGAACCCGCAACCTATGCCGATGTGGCTTTCATGCAGGAAGCGAATTTCATCGACACACGCTTTGCCGACCGGGCCGTGTTCAGTGCGGCGCGTTTCGGTGGGGTGGCAGCATTTGCAGATTCCGCGTTTAACGGCGAGGCCCGCTTCGGCGGGGCAAGCTTCGACGGCACGGTGGGCTTCGAAGAGGGACAGTTCGAGGAGCGCGTTACCTTCCGCGACTCGGCCTTTGCCGCGGCGACATCCTTTCGCAATGCGGCCTTCGAGACGGTGGATTTCACCGGGGCGAGCTTCGCCCCGGAGGCGCTAAACCTCAACAACGCCGTGTATAACCTGCTGCGCGCGCGCGACTTCACACAGACGGCGCTGCCGCTGGCAAGCGCTAACGACTCTGAGGTGTTTATTCGTTTGGAAGATAACTTCCGAGCGCAGGGCGAAATCGAGATTGCGAACGAGCTGTTCTACCGGCGGATGCAGTTCGAACGTGCGCAGAAAACGCCTCCTCGGCAGTGGTTGGAAATCATCTTTGTGGATTTACCGTTCGGGTATTTTGTGCGGCCCCTACGGACGCTCATCACGGCAGCTATCGTGATTCTCGTATTTGCGCCGTTTTATGTGTGGCCGGGGGCGGTGGTGTCGTTGGGGGCAGCGCCGGGGGAGCGCGACACCGGCTACGCGCTCCGCCTGACGGAGATCCCGATACCACACCTGGGCGAACTCTCGAATGAGGAGCGGGAGCGCGGGCCTATCGGCAAACTAATCGATGCGCTGACGTTTAGCTTTGGGGTGTTCACGAGTTACAACCGGGGCGACCGCGTTGCGGTGAAGTTCCGGTGGGCGGTGGTCATCGAGTGGTGGATCGGCACATTAATGCTGGCGGGCTTGGTCTACACGGTAGCGAATAGCGTCCCGGCGCTGAGCTTCTTCCTGGAGTCGTTCGTGTAGGGGCATGGGTTCGACCTGGAGGCCTCGTGTTTCCGCACTGCGGACCGTCGTTCGAGTCTGACGATGGTCGTTGGCATCGTGTACCTGTGGCTCGGGGTGCAGGCCGAGGCGCTTATTCCGAGTGAAGGCTTGCAAAATCGATCCCTGTTTCGGGCTGCGCTTCGATGAACGTAATGAGGCTAACCGCGTCGCGGTACTCGCCACGATAGAAATGCAGATGGGCCACCTGCATGAGTGTCATGAGCGTCATAGGTTTTGAGTCGATATTAGCCAGGAGAACAAGGCTCTCGCGCAGATTCGTAAGGGCAGGCGCTACATTGTCTTGAATAAGAAGCACGTGGGTCTGGCAGTTCGAAGCCTCAATCAGCAGCGCTCGATCGCCTGTTTCTCGAAATATGTTGATCGCATGGTCGAAGTACTGTATCGCCAGGGTGTACGCGCCACGTTCTGTCGCCACGATGCCGAGGTTGTTCAACATATCTGCCTGGAAGTCTGAGCCGACCGCCCGATAAATGTCGAGTGCTGCACGGTAGCGCTGCTCTGCATCATCGAGATTCCCCGTAAGCTGTGCCTTGAAGCCGAGGTTACCAAGGGTAACCGCCTGATTCAGACGATCGCCCGATTCACGGTGAATGGTAAGCGCCTGCTTTAAGCGCTTTTCCGATTCGGTATGGTTACGCAGACGTCCATATGCGATCGCCACGTTGGTCAGCCAGATCGCTTCCAGCCGTTTGTCGTCTACCTGCCGTGATATCTCTAATGCACGTTCACTACGTGCCAGCGCAAGGGGATAATCTCCCTTACCCTCTGCAACCCGCCCCAGTGTCATACGCCCTTCAAGCGCAAAAGGGGGAAAATATACGCTAAGCAGAACTTGAGCGAAAAGATCCTTTTTTACGACAAGGAAATTTAACCAAAAGACAGGGTTATCGGTATAATAATCCTT
>CAYSVE010000881.1:0-2303 GCA_964434365.1 uncultured Anaerolineaceae bacterium
AGGCGTCGTTGAGCGGCGCACCACCTACCATCACGATGTACTTGTCGCGTAGCCCTTTGTCTTTTAGCGCATCGATGACGACCTTCATGTAGGGCATGGTGGTCGTCAATAGCGCCGACATACCGAGGATGTCCGGTTGGTGTTCTTCGAGTGCAGCGACGTACTTGTCGACATCGCAGTTGATGCCAAGGTCGATCACCTCGATGCCTGCACCCTCCCACATCATCGATACCAGGTTTTTGCCGATATCGTGGATGTCGCCCTTCACTGTACCGATGACGGCCTTGCCGAGCTTCGGCGCACCGGTTTGGGCCAACAGCGGGCGCAGAATCCCCATGCCTTCCTTCATGGCTTTTGCGGCCATGAGTACCTCGGGCACGAACAAAATGCCGTCGCGGAAGTCCGCGCCGACGATGTCCATCCCCGCCACAAGTCCATCGGTCATGACCTCGTAAGGTGTCATCCCACGCCGCAGGCACTCATTGACTTCCGCCGCGACTTCCTCCTTGAGGCCGTCGTACAGGTCATCCATCATGAGTTCCAGCAGTTCCTCGGTTTCTAACGCTTCAAGAACAACTTTTTCTTCTTCTGTCATCGGTTCAACATCCTTGTATACACTACCGACGCCGACTACGCCGACGGCGGGCAGATTTATCCTCGGTCTTCGCTGGCACCTTGGGCAAGATGTCCATCAGATGTGGGTATGGGTCCAGGGCATGTGGAATCGCCATCGCAGCGACGAAGTGCTCCTGAAACGAAGGTTCCACCGCTGTTTCGACATAGTGCACGGCACGGGCGCTCGTCTGCACGGTTTCGCGGTGGGCAGCGTTCAATAGCGCGATACGCGCACCGTCTCCGGCGGCGTTACCCACTGCTGCGACCTTGTTGAGGTCGCAATCGGGTATAAGCCCAAGAATCATGGCGTACTTCGGGTCGATGTAACTACCGAACGCACCCGCCAGCTTCACACGATCCACCGATTGGACGCCCATGTGATCCATCAGGAGCTTGATGCCTGCATAAAGCGCACCTTTCGCGAGTTGCACCGCGCGGATGTCCTGCTGCGTGACAACGATGTCTTGCCCATTCGCCGATTTGTTCGCCGGGGCAAGCACCAGTTCGGCGGTTTTGCCACGTGGGCGTACTCGTGGGTTCAGCATAGGCGCATCGGCAAGGAACAAACCGCCCGCATCGATGAGGCCGACAATATAGAGTTCCGCAATCACCTCGATGACCGCACTCCCGCAAATGCCCGTCGGCGAAAGCGTCTCGTCATCGTCGAGTTCGTGGCTCCAGCGTTCGTCGCCGATTACCTTGTAGCGCACGTCGCCAGTTTCGCGGTCGATACGTACCCGCTCGATTGCCCCAACGGCGGCGCGCTGCCCGTGCTCGATTTGCGCCCCTTCGAAGGCCGGGCCGGTCGGGCTGCTCGCGGAGTAAATTTCGTTGCGCGTTCCTAACAGTATTTCGGCGTTTGTGCCGATGTCGACGATGAGCGTAACCTCGTCGTCGAGGAATTCTGTTTCGGAGAGAAGCACGGCCACATTATCCGCACCCACATGCCCGGCGATGCACGGCAGCATATGCACCATCGCCGCGCGGCCAAGGGCCGTCAAGCCCATGTCGCGTGCTTTGATATCCAGCGCGTGCTGTGTCGCAAGGGCAAACGGTGCGCCGCCAAGCTCTACCGGGTCGATATTCAGGAGCAGGTGGTGCATCACAGTATTGCCAACGAGTACCACATCGACGATGCCGTCTGCGTCGATGCCGGCAGTTTCGGCGGCATCCTTGGCGAGCGCATTCAACGACTTGATGGCTGCGCGGTGCATTTTTTCCACGCCGCCCTCGTTCATCATGCCGTAGCTCACACGGCTCATCAGGTCTTCGCCGTAGCGCACCTGCGGGTTCATCACACTGCTTGTCGCGAGCACCTCACCCGTCCGAAGATCGCAAAGGTGACCGACCATCGTGGTGGAACCGACATCGACCGCCAAGCCATACAGCGCATCGGAGTAACCTGGTACGATGCGAATCACCTCACGGCTCTGCCACAGAGTGAGCGTCACCCCCCAGCCACCGTCGCGCAGTTTTTTCTGCAACTCGCGCAGTAGCAACGGATCGATCGTTACGTTGGTAAGGCCGTGTTGATCGGCGAGCGCGGTTTGGATCCGCTGCCAATCGGCAGATGAACCGAGTTCCGCCGGTGGAACTTCGATGTAGACCAGTTGACACGCGGGTGCAACCTCGATCGTGCGGTCGGTAGCGGCCTTTCGAATCGCCTGTTTGCGTGCGTGGCTTTGCTC
>CAYSVE010000882.1:0-2298 GCA_964434365.1 uncultured Anaerolineaceae bacterium
CAGCGCATCGTACAGCCCGCCATTGATGTCCAAGAAGCCCTGCTGCTCTACAGCGCCATCGCCAAGCACGGTGTTTGCCTCGACGAACGACAGCGCCTCGTCAAATGTCGCCGGTACAGCCGACCCTTCCGCGATCAAGTCATTGCGGTAGAAAACGGGGCGAGGAGACATCAGCAGCGGCAGGCCACGCACTGCGCCATCCCACGAGACCGTCTCGACGGCTGCCGGGAGGAAGCTAGTGAGTGTCTCGTCCCCAAAGTAAAGACTCATATCGGCCAGTAAATCACCGTAGGTCGCCGCGTACTCACTGCCAAGGTAAACGATGTCCGGGCCACTCCCGGTGGTGATCCAGCCAGCGACAGTCGCGTCGAAGTCGCCCCAGCCGCCTGTGATAATTTCCAGGTCTACACCGGGATTCGCTTGTTCGAATGCGGGAAAGGCGTCGTTGCGGAACCACTCGATACCACTTTCTGGAAGGCCCGTAATGTAGATTTCCAGCGTCTGGTCCTGGGCCTGGAGCGGTGCCACAACCACGAGCAGTACAGCCATGAGAACGAACAGAATGTGCTTCATTTCGAGCATCTCCATTTAGTAAATTAACTTAACTTACTTACTTGGCGCTCATCCTAGCACCATTTCGAGGGCGTGTCAACAAATTGCGTTTACGGGTGCAACCTTCGTGCGGAGAGCGATAGATTCGATCGAATTTGGATGTATCGGATGGGCCACCCTGAGGTGACGCTTCAAGTCCGAGAATGAATAGTATCCACGTAGGCCTAGCGTACGAAAATGTGTCGATCCAGGTGGGTTAGCCGCTCGCACCCACCGGCTGTCACACGGATCGTCTCCGAGATCGAAATACCGCCCTCGCCGGGAACCTGAACCCACGGCAACAGATGAAACGTCATGTTTTCCTGGAGCGGGCGGGGTTCGTTTGGCTGCATGCTGAAGATGTGCCCCTCGCCCCAATCGGGCGAGAGCGCAATGCCGATAGAATAGGCACTCCGCGAAGCCTGTGTGCTGCCTGCCGCAGCGATGATCTTACGGGCTGTAGCGTCGGCTTCGGCAGCGGGTACACCCGGCCTAATCACGCGCATCATCGCGTCGAAGGCCTCTTGCACGACTTTTTCGGCAGTGCGGGCTGCTTTACTCGGTTCACCGATGAAGAGAGTTCGCATACTGGCCGCGTGATACCGTCGTAGGCAACCACCTGCTTCGATCATAACGACATCGTTCGCTTCGATTGTGCGCCCGGCCCACGTCGCATGGCCGATGGCCCCTCGATACCCAGACGCAACGAAGGGTGAAATAGCGGGCCACTCACCGCCCGCTGCGATCATGGCGGTGTGCATCGCGATAGCGATGTCGTTTTCGGTGACGCCTACGCGCGTTGCCTCCACCCCGGCCTGCATCGCTAAATCGGTGATTTCGGCAGCGCGGCGCATCAACGCGATTTCTGCTTCCGATTTGATGAGTCGCCCGGCCTCGACCATCATCGTGCAGTCGATGAGAGTGGCATCGCTTGCCAACGCGGCAAATTGATCCTGCTGCAACGCTGTGAAAAACCAACAGCCGCGTTCGATACCGATGCGCTTATCGTGCAGGCCGTATGTATGCAGGGTCGTATACAGCTTGGCAATAGGGTCTTCAATGTCGGTGTATGGGTGGCGAATTTCCACCCAGGTGAGTGCCTCCACACCACTGTCTTCCAGGAGGCGTGGCGTCATGAACGGCTCGCCTTCAAGCGGGACGACCAACGCGTTAAAGCGAAAGTGGCCGGGGCTTTCGAAGCCAGTGAGGTAGCAGATATTCTCCGGGGTAGTTACAACAAGCGCATCGACCGCGCGTGCAGCCATGCGCCCTCGCAATTCGGCAAGGCGGCGCTCAAACTCCGCCATCGGGAAAACAAGATCATCGCGTTGGCGCATTACGCCGCCCTCCTTATGGGGTATCTCGCTATCCAATTTGACTTTGCCCCAGCCCAACGTTAACGTACATCGTCGGGAACCGACAAATTGTACCCCACCACCGTATGGATATTTTAAACACGTGAGGAATGAATGAACGATGAGTGACAACCACCAACCAGAACGCGGCACCCTCTCGGTGTGGGCGGGCGAAGAAAATAAGGACATGTGGCAGCGCTCGACACAGGTGCCTGTCGTTCACAGTGTGTCTTTCGGGTACGATGATGTCGACACGTGGCAGGACTCCGCCCTCGGCAACCTCGAAGGGCACATCTACTGGCGCAATACGAACCCGCCGGTCGCTGTGTTCGAGGAATAAGTGCTCCAACTG
>CAYSVE010000883.1:0-2296 GCA_964434365.1 uncultured Anaerolineaceae bacterium
ACTTCAACTTGCGCCAACCTTGAAGAATCTCGGTGCTACAGAAAGCCTTCGCATCTTGCTGAGTTATCTGCACGCGCAAGTTAATCCTCGTGCCGAGGAAGTGACATTCGAAGACTATGTGATCAACCGATTCGGAAAGCGCCTATACGAAACATTTTTCCGTGCCTACACGGAGAAGGTGTGGGGACTTCGGTGCGACCAGATTCGTGCAGATTGGGCCGCGCAGCGCATCAAAGGCTTATCGCTATGGTCTGCTGCCCAAAATGCAATATTCAACACAGGTGAGGTCAAATCCCTCATCAACGAATTTCACTACCCTACGCACGGCCCAGGGATGATGTGGGAGCGCTTCGAATCCGTTGTGGTCGAGCGTGGTGCGCAGATCGAGAAGAATGCGGAAGTTACTAAGCTTCGGAGGAACTGCCATCGGATTACCGATATCGAGATCTCGGACAACAGGTGAACAAACCCGTATCCCGTCGAAGAGGTCATTTCATCGATGCCGCTACGCCTCCTAATCGAACGGATCGATCCGCTACCCCCCGCGGATGTGATTCGTGCTGCGCAAGCCCTCAAATACCGTGATTTCCTTGTTGTTTGCTTGATCTTGGATGCAACCGATCTGTTCCCCGATAACTGGCTCTACATCCATAGCCCGGATGTCAGGGTTGGTCGCATTCAGAACTTCAAGAACTGGAGTGCGGCGATGGTCCCCGATGCAACCAAGACCAGCCTGGGGATGGAGTATTTCAGCAATGTAGGAGACGACCTGTGGAGTCGGTCGGATTCGGACATGCTGGCGCTGGCCAAGCAAGAGATCGAGCAGTTGGGGTTGGCGAGTGCGACTCAGGTGGAAGACGGAACCGTTATTCGTCAGCGGCGGGCGTACCCGACCTACGATGAGCACTATCAACACAATGTCGCGACAATTCGCGATTACCTTGCTGAGATCGACAATCTACAGACTATAGGTCGCAATGGATTGCATCGGTACAATAACCAAGATCATTCCATGCTCACTGGCCTGTTTGCAGCACGAAACCTAGTTGGCGGGTCGCACGACCTATGGGACGTGAACACCGAGCGCTCCTACTATGAAGAATTCGTTACTCACAACCAGGAATCTCGCGATAGGTTCGTTGCTAAAGTGGTTCCGAATACCCTGTCGAACCGCTAGGCTAGCTGACAATTTGCATCGTAATTTTCTGTGGCAGCCGTGAGTCGCCATGCCAACAACGGAGCAAGTGCCTTTGTCGTCGTATTTCCTCGTGATTACCGGTCACCCACGTTCTGGAACCACCATCCTTAACTACGTCGTCAACAGCCATCCCCATGTCGTTACGACCTTCGAATTCAAAAGTTTGCCAGCGGGCACTACCGGCCTTGGGCAATATTTGCGTGGCATTCGCAGTGACTACGGGCAGCGAAGGATCGTGACGCCCCCGCAGAAGATGTCGCAACGCAACAGGCAGTTCTATAACCTGAGTTTTTATTGGCGGTACGTATTCTGGGTGGCACTGTTTTCTCGGGGTACTGTGACCGCCGACAGCGTATTGCGCGCTTATCGGCGTGTTTATCCTGGTTTGCTCGTGTACGGTGACAAGCATCCCCAATACTATATAGATCGCCTGGATGACTTCCTCCACATTGCGAACACGAAAATTGTGTGCATCTACCGCGATGGCCGAGATGTCGTAACCTCCGTGCTCAATCGCTCCTGGGGAGATGGGAGAAGCAACCGATTTGCAACTGCGCGCACGACAGCGGCGAGTTGGGTAACAGCTATTGATGTGATGGAAAAGAACGCTGAGCATCTCCACATCATCCGCTACGAGGACTTCACTGCAAACCCCAAGGGTACGATGGGCGCGCTGGGTGAGTTTTTGGGCGTCGATGGAAGCCTTTTCGATACGTCGGTTGTGACAGATAATCGCAGTGGCAAGCATTCGGTACCGGGTGAGGGGTTAAGTGCAGATCAGTTAGACGATGTGCTGGATGTTGCTACCCCAACTTTAGAACGACTGGGCTACCTTTAGCTGCCGTAGGCCTCTAACAATCGAAAGTAGAGACTCCTTGGAAAACCCCGAACCTCGGCATAAATTTGCGCAGCTTACGCAACCCCCCGTCTTCATTGTGGGGCCTGCGCGTAGCGGAACCACCTGGATATACGATATTTTCAACAGCCATCCCGATGTGGCTGGTGTATACGAATCCTGGCTGTTCACGCCGAATAATGGTGTACGTTCACTCTTTTCCGATGCGCACTATCCACCGAAGCGATCCGGTTTGGGGCGTT
>CAYSVE010000884.1:0-2291 GCA_964434365.1 uncultured Anaerolineaceae bacterium
GTCCATTGCCGGGCTCGATGAGCGCCGACAGCACACACACCATCGATTTACCCGGCGGTGAGGTATCGATGCAAGAGGTCCGCCGCGTGCAGTGGGAAATCAATGGCCAACGCTACGATGAAACCCTAGACGACATCATTTCGCGTGCCATCAACCTTCTCGATCCGGCTCAGCCTGGACCGGCTATCGTCGGCCACGGCGATGCCCACAACGGCAACGTTTTTTTTCGGGGAGATAACCTGCTGTACTTCGATCCGGCCTTTGCGGGCGCGCATCACCCACTGCTCGATATGACCAAACCCCTGTTTCACAATGTGTTCGCAATGTGGATGTACTTTCCCACTGAGAAAAAAGCGCAGACCGCCGTGTTACTGCAACGTGAGGGGAGTCGGTGGATTGTGAGTTACGACTATGCGCTACACAGCATCCGGCACATGTTCTTCGAGAGCAAACGGCAACGTGTGCTCCTGCCAAAGCTCAAGCAACTTCGCGACACGGGTACACTCCGCGATGATTGGCGCGCGTATCTTAAGGCCGCACTGTTCTGCTGTCCGTTCCTCACGATGAACCTGGCAGATGGGAATCGCTTCCTGCCGGAGATTAGTTTGTTGGGGCTGGCCATGGCTGTCGAAATGGGGGCGGAGAGCAGCGGCCAACGCAGTATGATCGACGCTGCTCTCGATGAAGTGGTTAAAGCGCTTGACGCAGACGCTCGAACGTAGGTGAGTTCTCCAGGAATACGAACCGCGCCGGGACAGCAACCGTTTGGGTCCCCCCAATTGCACGCAGATGCTCGACAGCCGCAAGCAGGTTCTTCGCGTGGATGATGATTGTAACGGTGTACCATTGGCCATCGCCGTTGCCACTATATATATTCGCGACAGTTGGCCCCTGCAACCCACGTGTGATGGGATTTGCTGCGACCGCCTCCGCGACGGATTCGGCGTCGGTGCCGCGTACATTGGCCGTGAGTTGGTAGTAGCGCTTGCCATACAGCGCCGCATCCATGTGTTCCAGCAACAGCCTTAGGGTCTCCAATGTGGCCGGGTTGGCCTGTAATGCCCGCCTGTTGCCGATAAGGCACGCCTGCGACTCCACGATAATCCCATCATCGAGCGGTTTGAGGCGATTTTCACGGAGTGTTGTGCCGGTTTGTGTTAAATCGACTACCGCATCGGCATGGCCGAGCGTCGGCGCGGCTTCGATAGCACCCTCGGCTTTCACCAGCGTAAAGTGGTGGATGCCACACTCATGTAGAAACTTGCGCGCCGATGTCGTGTAGGTGGTTGCGATGCGCATATTGCGCCCCTGTCGCTCGCGAATGTCGAGCGCAACCTCCGCCAGGTCGGTCATTGTTTCGACATCGACCCACGCTTCGGGTACAGCGACCAACAGCTTACACTGCCCGTACTCTAAATCCGGCTGAATCACGATTAAGTCGTCGTTCGGGTTCTCGTGAACGACATCGAGGCCGGTGACGCCCAATTGTGCCGTGCCATCGGCGACTTTATACACCACATCCTTCACACGCTGGAACATCACATCGATTGCGGGTATCTGTGGCATCGAACCGATGTACTGACGCGGGTTCGGTTTGTGCACCCGCAGGCCACAGTCCTTCAAAAAGTTCGTCGTTGGCTCCGCGAGGGCACCTTTACTGGGTAACACCAGCGTTGCACGGTTATTATCCACGGTCGGCTCCGAGTTTTTCTATCAGGGTTTCCAGCGTTTCGAATGTCTGAGCCATGTAGACGATCGTTCCATTTGTCTTTGCGTGCAAGTCTCCACCCGCGTCGACCATCGCCACCGAGTGCCCATGCTGACGCAGGCGAGTCGCCCACTGCGCTGCGTGCATCTCGGCGCCGTTTGCACTACTCAATGAGAGCAGCGTCCTTCGCGGTGGCACACCGGCAGATAGCTGCTCCAACAGTGCATCGACGAAAAACGCACAACCAACCGCCGGAACGCGATCCTTGTGGCCGAACAGATGGACCATTTCGTCGTAGCGCCCGCCACCACATATGACACGATCTCCTGTCACAACTTCGAAGACGACCCCGGTGTAATACTCCCAACCACGGGCAAGCGTTGTGTCGATGTAAATGGACTCGGTTGGTACACCATAGGCGGTCACCAATTGCATGGTTTGCCGCCAGGTGCGGTGGGTATTTTGGGGTACGAGCGATGCGATTGCATCAAGGGCTTCATCAACTGGGCCGGAGGCGTCGCACCACGCAGCCAGGAAGTCGAGGGCCGCATGAATCTGGTCGCGCTCAGATGCGCGGCGTCGC